>NZ_CAKUCL010000019.1 GCF_934643405.1 uncultured Actinoplanes sp. | reverse complement strand
CCTAGACCTGGCGGTCCCGGCCGGCGGCCATGCCGGCGATGATCTGCGGGACCATCAGGAAGATCATCAGCGCGAGCGGCGCTCGCCAGCCGCCGGACCAGTCGTGCAGCGCGCCGATCAGGATCGGGCCCGGGATGGCCACCAGGTAGCCGACGCCCTGGGCGAAGGCGGACAGGCGCACGACCCGCGCCGGGTTGCTCCCGCGCAGCGCGATCATGGTGAGGACCAGCGGGAACGCCGTGTTCACGATGCCCAGCAGGATCGCCCACAGCCAGGGCGCGCCGGCCGGGTCCCACCACAGGCCGCCGTAGCCGGCGATGCCGAACAGGCCGAGGATCAGCGCGATCAGGCTTTGCGTGCGCAACCGGCCGGCCAGCCAGGACAGGCCCAGGCCGAGCGGCACGCCGAGGAACGACGTGGTGGCGAACAGGACCCCGGCCTCCTCGGCGGAGATGCCGGCGTCGCGGTAGATCTGCGGCAGCCAACCGATGATCACGTACGCGGACGTGGACTGCATGCCGAAGTAGACCGCCAACGCCCAAGCGACCGGGTTCTTCCCCATCCGTACGTAATCGGCGTCCTTGACCTCCGGGGTGGCCGCGACGTGCGCGGGCCGGGCCAGCGGCAGCCAGGCGGGGACGGCGAGGACCGCCACCAGGGCCCAGGCGGCCAGGCCGAGCCGCCAGTCGCCGCCGAACGCCGAGGTCAGCGGGACCGTGGTGGCGGCCGCGGCGGTCGCGCCCACGTTCAGGGCGACCGTGTAGAGGCCGGTCACCGAGCCGACCTGGGTGGGGAAACATTCCTTCACCACCACCGGGAGCAGCACGTTGACCACCGCGATGCCGGCCAGCGCGACCACGCTGAGCAGCAGGAACAGGGCCGTCCCGGGAACGTAGGGCCGAGCCGCGAGGCCCAGGGTCAGCGCGCACAACCCGGACAGGATGACCCGGGCGGCGCCGACGCGCCTCGCGAAGCGCGGCGCCAGCAGGCCGAACGAGGCGAAACAGACCACCGGCACGGAGGTGAGCAGGCCGGCGACCGTCGCACTCATCCCGAGACCGTTGCGGATCTCGGTCAGCACCGGGCCGACGCTGGTCACCGCGAGCCGCAGGTTCACCGCCGCCAGCAGCAGCGCGACCAGGGGAAGCAGCCGGTGACGCGTGGCCGGGGTCGGCTCCTGCTCGGTCTTCACCACTGACACATCATCGGCGACGCCGTGGCCGGCCGCCCGCGCGCGTGCGGGGCCTCACACCGCCTCTTGTTCCTTCTCGACCTGCGCGTTCCACTCCCGCTTCGACGACTGCCAGCCGTCCTCGTTCAGGCCGAGCCGCCAGTAACCGGAGATGGACAGCCGGTCCCTGGGCACGCCGAGATCGTTGCGCAGGAAGCCGCGCAGGTTCTTCACGAAATTCGCCTCACCGTGCACGAACGCGTGCATCGGACCCTCCGGGAAGGTCAGGCCGCGCACCGCCTCGATCAGCCGCTCACCGACCCTGCGGTCGCCCCGGTGCAGCCAGGTGATCTCGGCGTCGGCGGGGGACTCCAGCTTCTGCTCCTCGGCCGGTCCGGGCACCTCGACGTACGCCTTGACGGTCGCACCCGCGGGCATGGCCTCGAGAGCGGTGGCGATGGCCGGGAGGGCCGACTCGTCGCCGGCCAGCAGGTGCCACCGGGCGTCCGGGTCCGGGGTGTAGTCGCCGCCGGGACCCGTGAACCGGAACGGGTCGCCGGGCTGCGCCGCGGCCGCCCACGGACCGGCGAGGCCCTCGTCGCCGTGCACGACGAAGTCGACCCACAGCTCGGGGACCTCGGGGAGCCACCGGCGGACCGTGTACGTGCGGGTGACCGGCCATGCCTCGCGCGGCATGGTCTCGCGGATGCGGGCCATGTCGAACGGCTCGGGATAGTCGACGCCCGGCACCGGGAAGAGCAGCTTGATGTAGTGGTCCGAGTAGGTGCCGCAGTCGAAGCGCCGCAGGGCCTCGCCGCCGACGATCAGCCGTACCATGTGGGGGGTGATCTGCTCCACCCGGGTGACGACGGCGTTGATGCTGGGACGTGCCGGCCTGCCTGGCATGTGGAGGACCTTCCTGGCCTGGGGATCGATCTATGAGGCTACCCCCGCGGCTGCGGCCCCGGTGCGCGACGGGAAACGGCGGCCCGCTGGAAGCGGGCCGCCGTCTCGCCGGTCGTTGCCGGTTGTCACTCCCAGGCCGTGCCCGGGCGCCGCCGCCGGGTGAAGACCATCAGCAGCAGTCCGGCCAGCACCAGGACGACCGCGCCGCCGGCGAAGACCAGCGTGTTCGATCCGGTCAGGGCGAGGGCGCCGCTGTCCTTCTTGCCGTTCTGCGCCTGCACCTCGGCGACCTGTTCGGCGACCGGGGCCTTGTTGCCGGAGTTGAACTGGCCGTCGTCGGTCGAGTAGGTGATGTCGGCCGCGTCGCTGCTCTTGGACGGCTTGGCCGCCTTCCGGGCCGGCTTGGTCGTCGGCGTCTCGTCGCCGGCGTCGTTCTCTTCGGCGCTGTTGTTCTCTTCGGCACTCTGGCTGTCGGTCTGGCTGTCGCTCTCGGTGTCGCGCGCCTCGGTGGTGCGGGTCTGCGGCCTCGGAGCCGGCTTCGTCGTGGTGGCCGCCGGCTGGGCAGGCTTGGTCGTCGGGTCCGGGGTGAAGTCGTCCTTCGTGGTGGGCGCGGTGGTGGCGCTGCCGCCGGTCGGCGGGGTCTTGGTCGGTGCGGTGGTGGGAGCGGTGGTGCCACCGTTGTTCCCCCCGCCGGTGTTGCCGCCGGTGTTGCCACCGCCGGTGTTCCCGCCCGTGTTGCCACCGCCGGTGTTCCCGCCGGTGTTGCCGCCGCCGGTGTTGCCACCCGTGTCGCCGCCGTTGTCGCCCCGGCCGCCGACGGTGATCCGGACGGCGTCCAGCGCGGGCGTCTGGTTGGCGCGCTCCATCATCGGGATGCGGTGCGAACCGTCACCGGCCCAGGAGGCGCACTGCGCGAGGCCCGCGGTCGGCAGGCCCGGCACCTGGATGGTCACCTCGTCCGGCGTCGCGCCGCCCTTGCTGTCCTCGGTGGCGACGAAGAAGGCCGGCACCGGCTCGGGCGCGGGCGCCGAGTTGGTCGACGTGAGCATCCGGCAGGCCGTGTGGAAGTGGCCGCGGACCAGCCCGTTCTGCAGAACCGAACTCTCCACGTAGTACCCGCCCTTGCCGGCCGCGAGGAACCGGTCGCGGATCAGGTTGCGGGTGCTGACCTTCAGCGTGAACGGCGTGTTCACCGCGACCCGCTGCGGCGCATTCGTGATCAGCAGCGACGGGTTGTTGGCCGCCACGCCCACCTCGCCGAACTCGGTCGACACGCAGCGGTTGCCGAACTGGAACCCGTCGTGCGGCGTCAGCTTGCTGTCCACACACGTGTCGGTGAGGATCACCTGCCCGTTGACGACCTTGCCCGCACCGCTGCCGGCGGGCTGATCGTTCTCGGCGGCGTTGGAGATCGTGGTGAACGCCACGACCGCTCCCAGCGCGGTGATCACAGCGCCGACCGCGAACAGCCGTCGATTCCGTCCGCTCGGCGCGGCTGCCCGGCGGTAAGCCGACCTACGCATGCGCGATACCTCTTCTTCCGCAATCCGCCCGGCCGTCCTTCCAACCGGCTCCCAGACGTTAAGAGGCGCCCCGCCAAATTGCAATTCACGTTGGGGAATTGATGCTTTCTTGACCGGCCCTTAAGGAAAAAATATGATTCCCGGGCCGAACCCCGGACATCATCCGAACGGCCGATGCCGCCAGTTCAGCAAGATTGCGGAAAGTTCGGTTGACCTGCAATTCCGCCTCGGCCGGCACCGTCGCGCCGAGCACCGGCCCGGCAACTGAGCGTCATCGGCAACCGGAGCCGCCGCAGTCCTAGAAATGTAATTGATGCGGCGCCGCTCGCCACTCAAAACACTCGAAGAATTCGCGGATCCGGCTCACCTCACAAAGTTTTCCGGCGCCGGCGCCGCCGGCCGGGCCGCTACCTGCCGGGCCAGGCGCCCCTGGCCTCGTAGACGTCCCGCAGGACCTCGACGCGGTCGGTCATCAGGCCGTCCACGCCGAGGTCCAGCAACCGGTTCATCTCGGCGGGGTCGTCGATCGTCCAGACGTGGACCTGCAGCCCCAGACGGTGGGCCGTGCGCAGGAATGCCCGGTCCACCACACGCACCGGACCGTGCCGCACCGGGACCTGGGCCGCCACCACCGACGGGGGCCGCCGCACGGGTGCGCCCGTCCAGGCGGCCAGGCGCAGACGGGTCACCGCTGCCCTGCCCATCGACGTGGCCACGGACGGGCCGGCCAGCGAGCGGACCAGCTTCAACCGGGCGTCGCTGAAGGACGCCAGCAGCACGCGATCGGACGCGCCGGCCCGCCGCACGGCCGCCACGGTGGGGGCCGCCGCCGCCGACGCCTTCACGTCGATGTTGAAGCGGATCTCGGGCCACGCGTCCAACGTCTCGTCCAGGCGGGGGACCGCGGCGACGCCGGCGATCCGGACCGTACGCAGATCGGCCCAGCTCAACCCCGCGATGTCGCCCGCCGTGCCGGTCAGCCGCAGCAGGGTCGCGTCGTGGAAGACGACGGCGACGCCGTCGGCGGTGGCGTGCACGTCCGTCTCGACGTAGCGGTAACCGAGCTTGACGGCCCGCTCGAAAGCGGCCGCGGTGTTCTCGTCGCCGTCGGCCGCGCCACCCCGGTGGGCGAAGGCGAGCGGCAGCGGAGCGTCCAGGTACGGGTGCACGGGCACGTCGGAGATCCTACGCAGCGGGTTTCATCCACTGAGGTAAAACTCAGCCGAACGCATTGACCCGTGACGCTGCCTCTTTGATCCTGTGACGACGGCGTGACGGAAGGTGGCCCGGTCCTGGACGCGAGCGAGCTGGACGCAAGCGAGTACGACGTCGTCGTCATCGGTGGGGGGACGGCGGGCTCGGTTGTCGCGTCCCGCCTGTCGGCCGATCCGGACGTCAGCGTGTGCGTCGTCGAGGGCGGGCCCTCCGACGTCGGCGACGAGAAGGTTCTGCGGCTCCGAAACTGGATCAATCTGCTGGAGTCGGACTACGACTACGACTATCCGATCGTGCGGCAGGAGCGGGGCAACTCGTACCTGCGACATGCCCGGGCGCGGGTGCTGGGCGGCTGCTCGTCGCACAACACGATGATCAGTTTCATGCCGCCGCCGGGTGACTTCGCGGACTGGGTCGACGCGGGCGCCTCGGGCTGGTCGTTCGACGAGATGGTCCCGTACTGGAAACGCCTTGCCGTCACCATCAACCCGGTCGCCCGGGCCGACCGCAACCCCCTCGCCGCGGATTTCGTCGCGGCCTGCCATGCCGCCCTCGGCGTGCCGGTGTACGACGATTTCAACGCGCAGCCCTTCGCCGACGGCACCGGGTTCTTCCCGGTGGCGTATCACCCGGAGAGCGGGATCCGGTCGTCGGCGTCGGTCGCCTATCTGCATCCGCATCTGGATCGGCCGAACCTCACCATCCTGACCGAGACGTGGGCCTTTGATCTTGATCCCGCTCGGGGCGTGCGGGTCCGCCGCGGCGGCCGGACCATGACCATCCGGGCGCGGCACGAATACGTGCTGAGCGCCGGCGCCGTCGACACGCCGCGGCTGCTGCTGCTCTCCGGCATCGGACCGGCAGCCGATCTGGAAAAACTCGGCATTCCGGTGCGCGCGGACGTGCCCGGTGTCGGCGAGCACCTGATCGATCATCCGGAGTCGCTGATGCTCTGGGAGGCGAGCCGGCCGATCCCGCCGATGTCCGCGATGGACTGCGACGCCGGGCTCTTCGTGCGCCGCGACCGGTCCGCCGAACGGCCCGACCTGATGTTCCACCTCTATCAGATGCCCTTCACCTTCAACACCGAAAGGCTCGGCTACGAGAGCCCGGCGCACGGTTTCGGCATGACCCCGAATGTGCCCCGACCGCGCAGCTCGGGCCGGTTGACCTTGGCGGACGCGGATCCGGCGACCAAGCCGCTGCTCGACTTCCGGTATTTCACCGACCCGGACGGCTACGACGAGAGGACCATTGTCGACGGCTTGCGGCTGGCCCGCGAGGTGGCGGCGACCGAACCGTTCGCGTCGTGGATCGCGCGGGAGATCGCGCCGGGTCCGATGGCGCGCACCGACGAGGAGCTCTCCGCGTACGGCCGGGCCGCGCACCACACGGTGTATCACCCGGCCGGCACCTGCCGGATGGGCGCGGCCACCGACGAGCTCGCGGTGGTCGACGCGCAGTTGCGGTTGCGGGGTTTTCCCCACGTACGGGTGGCGGACGCGTCCGTGCTGCCCACCATGCCGACGGTCAACCCCGTGGTGGCGGTGCTGCTGATCGGCGAGCGCGCCGCCGACCTGGTGCGGGGTGGGGCCGGATGACGTCGACCATCGCCGTGGCGAACCTGTGGAAGGTCTTCGGCCCGCGCCCGTCGCGCGTCGTCGGCACGCAGCTGGCCGATCTGCCGCGCGCCGAGCTGCGGGCCCGGACCGGTTGCCTGGCGGCGGTGCGGGACGTCAGTTTCTCGGTACGGCCGGGGGAAGTCTTCGTCGTGATGGGCCTGAGCGGGAGCGGGAAGTCCACGCTGGTCCGCTGCCTGACCCGGTTGATCGAGCCGACCAGCGGCGAGGTCAGCATCGACGGCGAGGACGTGCGCGCCATGTCCGCCCGCCGGCTGCGCGACCTGCGCCGGCGCCAGGTGGCGATGGTGTTCCAGCACTTCGGCCTGTTGCCGCACCGGCCGGTGCTGGACAACGTCGCGTACGGGCTGGAGATCCAGGGCGTCGGCCGTTCCGCCCGGCACCGGCGGGCCGGCGAGATGCTCTCCCTGGTCGGTCTGGAGGGGCACGAGAACCAGTACCCCGACCAGCTCTCCGGCGGCATGCAGCAGCGGGTGGGCCTGGCGCGCGCGCTCGCGACCGACCCGGCGGTGCTGCTGTTCGACGAGCCGTTCAGCGCCCTGGACCCGCTGATCCGGCGCGACATGCAGGACGAGGTGCGGCGGTTGCACGGCGAGGTGGGCAAGACCCTGGTGTTCATCACCCACGACCTGTCCGAGGCGTTGACCCTGGGCGACCGGATCGCCGTCCTGCGCGACGGCGCGCTGGTGCAGGTGGGCACGCCGGAGGACCTGGTCGGCGCCCCGGCCGACCCGTACGTGGCCGACTTCGTCCGAGACGTCCCCCGGGCCGACGTGCTCACCCTGCGCTGGATCATGCGAGACCCGGCCCCGGGCGAGGTCTGCGAGGACGACGCGCTGAGCCCGGACACGGTGATCCGCGACGCGGTGCCCCGGGTCCTGCGGGCGGAACATCCGATCCCGATCGCCGACGGCACCCGGCGGCTGGGTGTCATCGACGCCGACCGGCTGCTGCCCGCGCTGTTCGGCCACCATCGCCGGGTTCCGGCATGACCGCCACCGTCACGCCGCCGACGGTGCGGGCCGGCGGGCGGGTGCCGAGCGCGAGCAACGACGGCGGGCGGCCGCGGCAGCGCGGATTGCTCCGGTCCCGGGCGCTGCCCGGCCTTCTGATCGTCGCGGCCGTGGCCGCCTACCTGGCCTTCCGGACCGACGGGGCGGCGGACAGCGACAACACGGCCGCGGCCCGGTTCTTCGACGACGTGCGCAACTGGGTGGACACCAACCGGGACAGCAGTCCGGTGTTCCTGTACGGCGTCAACTATCTGCGGCTGGGCGTGCGGCTTCTCGTCGACCTCGTGCAGGCCTCGCTGTACGGGCTCGGGTTCGCCGGGCTGGTCGCGGCGGTGACGGCCGTCGCGCTCATGTTCGCGGGGTGGCGCACGAGCCTGCTGGCGCTGGGCGGATTCCTCGCGTTCGGCCTGCTCGGGCTCTGGCAGGAAAGTGTCGACACGCTGGTGCTGACGTTGTCGGCGGTGCTGCTCTCGGTGGCGATCGGGGTGCCGCTGGGGGTGCTCGCGGCGCGCGTCCGCTGGGTGGGCTCGGCGCTGCGGCCGGTGCTGGACGTCATGCAGATCATGCCGACGTTCGCGTACCTCGCGCCGATGACGCTGCTGTTCGGAATCGGCGAGCCGGCCGCGGTGATCGCGACGCTGATCTACGCGGTGCCGGTGACGATCCGGATCACCGCGCTGGGGATCAGCGAGGTCTCGCCGGTCACCGTGGAGGCGGCCACCGCACTCGGCTCGACGCCGTGGCAGGTGCTGCGCAAGGTGCGGCTGCCGATGGCCCGGCCGACGATCGTGCTCGCGATCAACCAGACGATCATGATGGCGTTGTCGATGGTGGTGGTCACCGCGCTGATCGACGCGCCCGGCCTCGGTCAGAACATCGTGCGGGCGCTGGAACGCGTCAACGTGGGCGCGGCCTTCGACGCCGGCCTGGCCATCGTGATCATGGCCGTCGTGCTCGACCGGGTGACCACGCGAGCGGCGTACCGCTCGCAGGCGCGGCCGCCGGCGAGGGGCGGCCTCGGCACGGCACGGGGAATGGGGCGTACGGCAACACCGGCCGTCGCGGTCCTGGTGCTGGTCGCCGGGCTGCTGCTGCCGGTCGGGGCCGGGGACCTGCCGCAGTTCTCGTTCGCCGGCGGGGTCAACGACCTCACCGGGTGGGTCGAGCTGCACTGGTCCGGGGCGACCGAGGGAATCAAGAACGCGGTCAGCGCGGGTCTGCTCGACCCGCTGGAGACGGTGCTCGTGACCACGCCCTGGTGGCTCTTCGTGCCGGCCGTGGCCGCGTTCGGCACCCTGGTCAGCGGCTGGCGGGCGGCCGCCCTCGCCGCCCTCGCCGCCGCCGGGACAGCGGGGCTCGGGCTGTGGCAGCACTCCATGCAGACGCTCGCGACCGTGCTCGTCGCGATCGTGCTCGCGATGATCATCGGTGTGGCGGCGGGGGTCTTCTGCGCGCGGCACGATCGCCTCGCCCAGGCGGTGCGGCCGGTGCTCGACGCGGCACAGACCATGCCGTCGTTCGTCTACCTCCTTCCGGCGGTGGCGCTCTTCGGTGCCAGCCGGTTCACCGCCATCGTCGCCGCCGTCATCTACGCCGTGCCGCCGGTCGTGCGGCTGGTCGAGCGCGGCATCCGCGACGTCGCGCCGGCCGTGGTGGAGGCCGCGGTCTCGGCCGGCTCCACGCCCCGGCAGCTGCTGTGGAAGGTGCAGCTGCCGATGGCGCGCGGCGGGCTGCTGCTCGCCGCCAACCAGGGGATCGTCATGGTCCTCGCGATGGTGGTGGTGGGCGGCCTGGTGGGCGCCGGCGCCCTCGGATACGACGTGGTGGCCGGCTTCTCCCAGCGCGAGGACTTCGGCAAGGGCCTGGCCGCCGGCTTCGCGATCGTCCTGCTCGGCATCCTTCTCGACCGGCTCACCCAGGGTTTCCACAACGCGAAGGGACCTCGCTCATGAGAATGCGGACGGCCGCCGCGGCGGCGGTGACGATGAGCCTGATAGCGACCGTGACCGCCTGTTCCGGCGCGAAGTCGGACGCGGGGGACAGCGCCGGGCCGAGCGCCGGCGCCAAGGGCACGGTGAACCTCGCGGTCAACCCGTGGGTGGGCTACGAGGCGGACGCGGCCGTCGTCGCGTACCTGCTGGAGCACAAGCTCGGCTACCAGGTGGAGAAGAAGGAGCTCAAGGAGGAGATCTCCTGGCAGGGCTTCGAGACCGGCGAGGTCGACGCGATCCTGGAGAACTGGGGTCACGACGATCTGAAGAAGACCTACATCCGGGACAAGAAGGTCGCCGTGGAGGCCGGACCGACCGGCAACAAGGGCGTGATCGGCTGGTACGTCCCGCAGTGGATGGCCGACCAGTACCCGGACATCACCGACTGGAAGAACCTCAACAAATACGCCGGCCTGTTCAAGACCTCCGAGTCGAAGGGCAAGGGACAGTTGCTCGACGGCGACCCGTCCTATGTCACCAACGACGAGGCGCTGGTCAAGAACCTGAAGCTGAACTACACCGTCGTCTACTCCGGCAGCGAGGCCGCGCTGATCAAGGCGGCCCAGCAGGCGACCGCGCAGAAGAAGCCGCTGCTCTTCTACTTCTACGAGCCGCAATGGCTGTTCGCGAAGGAGAAGTACGTCCGGGTGAAGCTGCCCGCCTACACCGCGGGCTGCGACGCGGACCCGAAGAAGGTCGCCTGCGACTACCCCGATTACGACCTCGACAAGATCGTCAGCAAGAAGTTCGCCGACACGAACAACACCGCCTACCAACTGATCAAGAACTTCCACTGGACCAACGACGACCAGAACGTCGTCTCGGGCTACCTCACCAGCGGCATGGACGCCGGCAAGGCGGCCGAGAAGTGGGTGACCGAGCACGAGTCCACCTGGAAGCCGTGGATCCCGGCCGGGAGCTGACCCGTGGCGGGCAGGAAGGTCGTCATCATCGGCGCGGGCGTGGTCGGCTGCGCCCTCGCCGACGAGCTGACCATGCGCGGGTGGACCGACGTCACCGTGCTCGAGCAGGGTCCGCTCCTCGTCACCGGCGGGTCCAGCTCGCACGCCCCCGGCCTGGTCTTCCAGACGAATCCGTCGCGGACCATGTCCCGGCTCGCCCGCTACACCGTCGAGAAGCTGACCGGGCTGGGCTGCTTCCGCCCGGTCGGCAGCATCGAGGTGGCCACCACCCCGGAGCGCCTGGCCGAGCTGCACCGCCGCTTCGGCTTCGGCCAGTCGTGGGGCGTCGCGTCGGCCGTGCTCGACCCGGCCGCCTGCGCCGAGATGGTCCCGCTGTTGGACAAGGGCCGCATCCTCGGCGGCCTGCACGTGCCCGGCGACGGCCTGGCGCTGGCGATCCCGGCCTGCCGGGCGCAGGCGGCCCGGGCGACCGGACGCGGCGCCCGATTCGTCGCGCGGGCACGGGTGACGAAGGTGATCACGGCAGCGGGACAGGTACAGGGCGTGGAGACGGAGGACCGGAGCTATCCGGCCGACATCGTCGTCAGCGCGGCCGGCTTCTGGGGCCCGCACGTCGGCAGCCTGGCCGGCGTCACCATCCCCCTGCTCCCGATGGCGCACCAATACGTGCGCACGACTCCGCTCGGCGCGGACGACGCCATGCCGATCCTGCGGCATCAGGACCGTGACCTCTATTTCCGGGCGCACGGCGACGCCCTGGGCATCGGCTCCTATCTGCACGAGCCGATGCCGGTGGACCTGGCCGACCTGCCCGCCGGTGACCATCCGTCGATGATGGCGTTCACCCCCGGCACCTTCGCCGAGTCGTGGGACGCCGCCGCCGACCTCCTGCCCGCCGTCGCGGATGCCGCACGAGCGGACGGCTTCAACGGCGTGTTCAGCTTCACCGCGGACGGCTTCCCGCTGCTCGGCGAGTCGCTCGACGTGCCAGGTTTCTGGAGCGCCGAGGCCGTCTGGGTGACCCATTCGGCGGGGGCCGCCAGGGCCGTCGCGCAGTGGATCGTCACCGGCCGCCCGGGCATCGACCTGCACGAGTGCGATCTCAACCGGTTCGACCCGGCGCAGCTGTCCCCCGCGTATGTGCGGGAGCGTGCCGTCCGCAGCTTCGTCGAGGTCTACGACATCGTCCATCCCCTCGACCCGCCGTCGGTGCGCGACGTCCGGGTCAGCCCCTTCCACCAGAGGCAGACCGAGCTGGGCGCGGTCTTCGGCGAAGCGGGGGCCACCGGGTGGGAGAGACCGCTCTGGTACGGCGTGAACCGCCCCCCGGACGCGCCGCGGCCTCGCGACGCCTGGTCCGCACGACACTGGTCGCCGATCGCCGAGACCGAGGCCCGCACCACCCGGGAACGGGTGGCCCTGTACGACATGACCCCGCTGATGCGCCTGGAGGTGACCGGCCCGGTCGCCTTCCTCCAGTCGTTGACCAGCAACAACGTGGACCGCAAACCGGGTTCGGTGGTCTATGCGCTGCTGCTCGACGCCGACGGGGGCATCCGCAGCGACATCACGGTCGCCCGCCTCGCCGAGGACCGCTTCCAGGTGGGCGTCAACGGCCCGCTCGACCTGGACTGGCTCCGGCGCCACGCCGGCGACCGGATCATGATCCGGGACGTCACCGCGGCGGTGGCCGGCCTGGGCGTATGGGGACCGAAAGCGCGTGACCTGGTCCAACCCCTGACCGACATCGACGTGGCCAACGAGAGCTTCCGCTACTTCCAGTGCCGCGAGGGCCACCTGGGCACCGCGCCCGTCACCATGCTGAGAGTCTCCTACGTGGGGGAGCTGGGCTGGGAGATATACACCCGCGCCGACTACGCGCAACGGCTGTGGGACACCCTGTGGAAGGCCGGCCGCGAGCACGGCCTGATCGCCGCGGGCCGGGCCGCCTTCGCCAGCCTGCGCCTGGAGAAGGGTTACCGCGCCTGGGGAACCGACATGACCACCGAGGACGATCCTTACCAGGCCGGCCTGGGGTTCGCGGTGCGGGGCGGCGCCCCACCCGAGCCACCCGGCCGCCGGCTCACCTGCCTGGTCCTCGACGACGAGGGCGCGGTCCCGATGGGCCGCGAGCCGGTCTACGCCGGCGGAACCGCGCAGGGCTTCGTGACCAGCGCCGCCTTCGGCCACACCGTGGGCGCCCCGATCGCCTACGCCTGGTTGCCGGCGGCCCTGGCCGTGCCCGGCACGCGGCTGACGATCGGTTACTTCGACCGGCGCCTGCGGGCCACCGTCGCGGCCGAGCCCCTGTTCGACCCGGATCACGAACGGCTGAAGCGATGACAACTACGGCGTACGACGTCATTGTGGTGGGACTCGGCGGCATGGGCAGCTCCGCGGCCCGGCACCTCGCGTCCCGCGGTGTGCGGGTGCTCGGCGTGGAGAAGTACGGTCCCGCCCACTCGCGGGGCGCGAGCCACGGCGGCTCCCGGATCACCCGGCAGTCGTATTTCGAGAGCCCCGAGTACGTGCCGCTGCTGCTGCGCTCGTACGACCTGTTCGAGCAGCTCGCCGCCGACTCGGGCCGGGACGTGATCACGTTGACCGGCGGGGTCATGGTCGGCCGGCCGGACAGCCGGACGGTCGCCGGAAGCCGGGCCAGCGCCGAGCAGTGGGGCCTGGAGCACGAGATGCTCGACGCCGCCGAACTGCGCCGCCGCTTCCCGACGTTCGACCCGGCCCCGGACGAGGTGGCGCTCTACGAGGCCAAGGCCGGATTCGTCCGCCCGGAGGCGACCGTCGCGGCAAACCTCGAACTGGCCTCGAGAAGCGGGGCCGACCTGCGGTTCCACGAGCCGATGACCGGGTGGCAGCCGACCCCGGGCGGCGTGCGGGTGAGCACGGCCGGCGGCACGTACGAAAGCGGGCATCTGATCGTGACGCCGGGGCCCTGGGCGCCGGAGCTGCTCGCCGACCTCGGCGTGCCGTTCTCGATCGAGCGGCTGGTGCAGTTCTGGTTCCAGCCGCGCGGCGGCGTCGGCCCGTTCCTGTCCCGGCGGCATCCGATCTACATCTGGGAGGACGAGACCGGTGGCCAGATCTACGGCTTCCCGGCGATCGACGGCCCGGAGGGTGGCGCCAAGATCGCGTTTTTCCGCCGCGGCACGCCCACCACACCCGAGACGCTGGACACCGCGGTGCACGAGTACGAGATCGCCGAGATGGCCGGCTACTGCGGCAAGCGGGTGCCCGACCTGCCGGGCGAGTTCCTGCGCGGCGAGCCGTGCCTCTACAGCAACACGCCGGACGAGCACTTCGTCATCGCGCCGCACCCGGCACACGAGTCGGTGACCGTGGCCTGCGGTTTCTCCGGGCACGGCTTCAAGTTCGTGCCGGTCGTCGGCGAGATCCTCGCGGACCTGGCGACCACCGGCACGACCGGCCACCCGATCGCGTTGTTCCACCCGGACCGGTTCAAGGAGTAACGATGACCGTGTCGCTGATCCCCACCCTGCCGGGCGCGTCGTACACCGATCCGTCGGTCTTCGGACGCGAGCAGGAAATGATCTTCGAGCGCATGTGGTTCTGCGCGACACGCACGGCGGACATCGGCGCGCCCGGCGTGTTCCGCACGGTGCAGGCCGGCCGGGAGAGTGTGTTGATCACGCGCGCCGCGGACGGTGGGGCGCGGGCCTTCCTCAATGTCTGCCGGCATCGCGGAGCGCGCCTGTGCGCCGAGGAGTCCGGCGAGGTCAAGCGAACGTTTCGCTGCATGTACCACGCCTGGTCGTACGACCTGGACGGCAAGCTCGTCGCGGCGCCCAATCTGGTGCACATGAAGGACATCGACCGGGTCGAGTACGGCCTGCGGCGTGTCGCGGTCCGCGAGTGGCTCGGCTACGTGTGGATCTGCCTGGCCGGGCAACCACCGTCGTTCGAGGACGATGTGATGGGCGCCTGCCGGGAACGGCTCGGCGATCTCGCGTCCCTCGAGCGGTATGCGCTGGAGTCGCTGGAGGTCGGCCGGCGGATCCGGTACGACGTCCGGGCCAACTGGAAGCTGATCATCGAGAACTTCATGGAGTGTTACCACTGCGCGACCATCCATCCGGAACTCGTGCACGTGCTGCCGGAGTTCGCCGGCGGCTACGCGGCCCAGTACTACGTCGGCCACGGCGCCGCGTTCGCCGACGGTGTGGACGGCTTCACCGTGGACGGCAGCCCGGGGCTGACCACGATCTCCACGATCGCGCCGGAGCAGGACCGCCGGTACTTCGCGATCACGATCAAGCCGCAGGTCTTCGTGAATCTGGTGCCCGACCACGTCATCTTCCATCGGATGTATCCGCTGGCCGTGGACCGCACGATCGTCGAATGCGACTGGCTGTACCTGCCCGAGGTGGTGCGCTCCGGCGCCGACCTCTCCCGGTCGGTGGAGTTGTTCGACCGGGTCAAC
Source organism: uncultured Actinoplanes sp. (assembly GCF_934643405.1). Lineage (GTDB taxonomy): Bacteria > Actinomycetota > Actinomycetes > Mycobacteriales > Micromonosporaceae > Actinoplanes. Next base: position 37,007 of record NZ_CAKUCL010000019.1, on the reverse strand, counting down.
CGGCAGGACTTCGGGGCGTGCGAGCGTTGCCAGCCGGGGATGTCGTCACGGGCGTACGCACATGGTGGTGTCCTGGTTCCGAGTGAGCATCACATCGGCGCGTTCCACGAATGGGTTCGGACCAGAACAGCGTCCAATTTGAGGTAAATAGTCGAGACTCGCTCACGCGGCTCTGCGCGCTGTCCTACCTTAGGCCACGTCCAAGTAGGGCAAATCATCCGAAATGGAGCGCAGAACCGTGTCTTCCTCACGTTCCTCGCGAGTCGCCCGCGGTGGCCTGATCGCCGCCTTCGCCCTGTCCCTAGCGGCGGCGACGGCGCCGGCCGGTGCGTTCGCCGCCGGTGACGAAGCTCTGATCGACTACCCGACGTTCTCGGGCGCGTCCAAGACCCTGGAGCGCAACGGGACCGCCGACATCATCACCTCGTCCGGCCGCCTGCACCAGCGCATCCTGCGGCTCACCGCGGGTGGCTACCGGCAGTCCGGCTCGGCCTGGGCGAATCACAAGATCGACATCCGGCAGTCGTTCGAGTCGACGTTCAAGGCGTACCTGCACCACGGCAAGCCGGGCGCCGACGGCATCGCCTTCGTCGTCCAGAACCAGAGCGCGCGGGCGCTCGGCGGCTGGGGCGGCGGTATCGGCTACCGCGGCATCAAGCCCAGCGTCGCCGTCGAGTTCGACACCTTCCAGAACACGTCCGACCCGAGCAGCAACCACCTCGGCGTGGTGCTGAACGGCAACCCGGACGTGCACGCGGCGACCGCCGAGTCGTCGATCCCGCTGTACGGCAAGCCGTTCACCGCGCGGGTCGCCTACGACGCCGAGGCGCACAACCTGAAGGTGTACGTCAAGTCGCTGCACGCCGGCGACACCGAGCAGCTGCTGCTCGAGAAGAACGTCGACCTGGTCGCCGAGGTGGGCGACCCGTCGGCCTGGGTCGGCTTCACCGCCGCGACCGGCACCGCCCTGTCGAAGCAGGACATCTACTCCTGGACCCTCACCGACACCGGCGCCTGATCCCGTCGATCCCGCCGGCGTCCCAGCACGTCCGGGGCGCCGGCGGCCCGTCCAGCCCGCACCTCGTCGCACGACCGAGCCTTGGAGAATGCACATGTCCACGGTCCCCTACGTTCGCCCTTCGGCCGGAACGGGAACCGAGCTGCCGCCGCCCGCGGTCATCTCCGCGAGCGAGCCCCTGGTCAGCGTGATCATCCCCGCGCTCAACGAGGCGCGGAACCTGCCGCACGTGATGGCGCGGCTGCCCGAGGTCGACGAGGTCATCCTGGTCGACGGAGGGTCCACCGACGACACCGCCGGGGTCGCCCGCCGGCTGATGCCCGGCATCCGCGTGGTCACCCAGAACCGCCGGGGCAAGGGCAACGCGCTCGCCTGCGGTTTCGCCGCCGCCACCGGCGACATCATCGTCATGATCGATGCGGACGGCTCGACCGATCCGAAGGAGATCCCCAGCTTCATCGAGGCGCTGCGCGCGGGCGCCGACTTCGCCAAGGGCTCCCGCTTCTCCGGCTCCGGCGGCAGCGCCGACATCACCGTCCTGCGCCGGCTCGGCAACGGCTGCCTCAACCTGCTGGTCAACGGCCTTTTCGGTACGCGATACAGCGATCTGTGCTACGGATACAACGCCTTCTGGGCCCGGCACCTGGACGTCTTCGCCCTGGACAGCACCAGCCCGGCGCCGGCCGGCAAGCGCGACGGGCGGCTCTGGGGCGACGGCTTCGAGATCGAGACGCTGCTCAACCTGCGCGCGGCCAAGGCCCGGCTGCGCATCGTCGAGGTGCCCAGCTTCGAGCAGCGGCGGATCCACGGCGAGAGCAACCTCAACGCGCTGACCGATGGCCTGCGGGTGCTGCGCACGATCGCCCGGGAGCTGCCCGGCCGCCGTCGCCCGGCCGTCGCGGCCGCGGAGCGGACCCGGTGAGGATCGGCGTCGTCACCAACGCGTATCACCCGGACATCGGCGGCGTCGAGACACACGTACGGCGTCTGTGCGCGGCGCTCTCCGCCGCGGGCGACCAGATCGACGTCCTGACCCAGGATGCGCATCATTCGGTGGATCGGGTGGACGGCGTGCTGGTGCGGCGGTTCCCGCTCACCGTGCCGGCCGCCAACTACCGCTTCTCGATCGACCTGTGGCGATGGCTGAGCCGCCACGCCGGCCGGTACGACCTGCTGCACGCGCACAGCTACCACGCTCTCGCCGCGCTCCCGGCCGCGCTGACCAACCGCACCCCCCTGGTCTTCACCCCGCACTACCACGGCACCGGGCACAGCCGCCTGCGCGCCGCGCTGCACCCGATCTACCGCCCGGTGGGCCGCCGCCTCGTGGCCCGCTCCAGCCGCATCATCTGCGTGACCCGCGCCGAACGGGAGCTGCTCGCCCGGCACTTCCCGGAGGCCGCCGGCCGGATGGTGGTCATACCGAACGGCACCGACCCGGCCCCCGGCCTGGACGTCCCGCCCGAGCCGGGCCGGAGCATCCTCTGCGTCGGCCGCCTGGAGCGCTACAAGCGGGTGGACCGGGTGATCCGGGCGATGCTGCACCTGAGCGACGAGCACCGGCTCGACATCGTCGGCTCCGGACCGGCCCGCGTCGAGCTCCAGCAGCTCGCCGCCCGGCTCGGCCTGGACGGCGACCGGGTCGTCTTCCACGGCCGGCTCAGCGACCACGACTTCGCGGTGCGGATGTCGGTCGCCGCGGCCGCCGTCTCCGCCTCCGGCCACGAGGCGTTCGGCATGGCGGTGGCCGACGCGATGACCGCGGGCATCCCGACCGTCGCGTCGTTCATCCCGGCGCACCGCGAACTGGCCGTGATGGCCGGCCCGGCGGTGCCGCTCTGGCTGGTCAATCCGGACGACGAGGCGGCGCTCGCGGAGGCGCTGCGCACCGCTGCCGCCGCGCCGCGCGCCCGCACCAGCAGGAGCGCCCTGCCCACCTGGAGCGACGTCGTGCTCTCCACGAGAGAGGTGTACGCGGCGGTGGCGCCGCGGGTGCAGGTCGTCCATCAGGGAGCCGGCGAGCAATGACGATCATCGAGGCGGCCCCCGAGGCGCGGCCGGCGCCCGCGCCCGCGGCGGCCGTCGCGCCGGACCGGTCGGCCTGGTGGTGTGCCGCCACGCTCACCGTCGCCGCCGCGGTGGGCGCGGCGCTGCTGGTGGCCGCGAACCGGGCCGCCCAGTGGCAGAGCGGCTCGCCCTTCGGGCTGTTCTGGGCCGGCATGCTGGTCTTCACCTTGCCCGCGGTGTGGTGGGCGGTCCGCGCCGCGTCCGGCGCCCGGCTGCGGCTCGCCGTGCTGGTGGGATACGGCGGTTTCACGTACCTGCCGAAGCTGTTGCGCAACCCGGACGGGCCGCTGTACCACGACGAGTTCGCCCATTGGCGGCAGAGCCGGGAGATCGTCCTGGACGGCCGGCTGTTCGAGCAGAACCCGATCGTGCGGGTGATCGGCGACTTCCCGGGCCTGCACTCGATGGTCGCCTCCCTCGCCGCGCTCACCGGCCTGACCATCTGGCACGCCGCGCTGCTCGTGCTGATCGCCGCGCACGTGCTGGTCGTGCTGGGCGTGCTGGTGCTGGCCGAGGAGATCTGGCGAGACTCGAGGATCGCCGTGACCGCCTCGATCCTCTACAGCCTGAACAGCTCGTTCCTGTTCTTCGACACCCAGTTCGGCTACGAGTCGCTGGCCATCGCGCTCTACGTGTGGACGCTGGCGGCGCTGTACCGGGCGATGCGCGGCCCGGCCGCGCGGTCCCGGGCCGGCTGGTCGCTGGTGGCGCTGACGCTGGCCGGCGCCACCATCGCGACGCACCATCTCACCGCGCTCGGCCTGATCGCGACCATGGCGATCATCTGCGCGGTCACCACGATCCGGGCGGTGCGCCGGCGGGTGCCCGGCGCCGCGACGTGGACCGTGTGGGCGGTCAGCGCGGCGGCCGCGGCCCTGGTGGCCGGCTGGCTCTGCTGGGTGGCGCCGCGCACCGCCAGCTACCTCGACCCGTACCTGGGCCGGGCCGTCGACCAGATCGCCGGGATGGCCTCGGACGGCGGCGAGGGCGGCCGCACGTTGTTCAACCGGTCGATCGCGCCCTGGTACGAGCGGTACGCCGCATTCGTCGCGCCGGCCGTCGCCGGGATCGCGATGCTCGCCGCCGTCGTCCGCCTGCGCCGCCGCCGGGGCGAGGACGCGGTCGCGCGCAGCGGGGCGATCGCGATGCTGGTGCTCGGCGCCGCCTATTTCCCGGCCGCGCTGCTCATCCTCACCCCGTCCGGCGCCGAGGGCGCCCGGCGCTCGTGGGCGTTCAGCTACCTCGGGATCGCCCTGGTCGTGGCGCCGGTAATCGTGTCGCTGCTGCGGCGCCCGGTCCTGGTCCGGGCCGGGCTGCTCGGCCTCTGCGCGGTCATGCTGGTCGGCAACACCGCGGCCGGGATGAACCCCTCCTACCGCTTCCCGGGACCGCCGGTCTTCGGCTCCGACACCCGCGCGGCCACCCCCGAGGTGCTCGCCGCCGCGTCCTGGCTGCGCGCGACCCAGGGCCGGGGCCTGCGCATCCTCGCCGACCGGTACTCGGGACTGATCTTCGGCTCGTACGGCGGGCAGAACCCGGTCACCGGCTCGGTCACCTTTCCCACCTACGACATGTACCTCGCCCAGCCCGGCCGGCCCGTCCCGGCGTCGTTGCTCGGGCAGCTGCACGCCTGGGACTTCGGCTACCTGATCGTGGACCGGCGGATGGCGGCCGAGGTGCCGGAGATCGGCATCTACTTCGAGACGAACGAGCCGATCCGGCACGACGGGCGGCCCGCGTTCACGCTCGCCCAGCTCACCAAGTTCGACGGCATGCCGTGGACCATCAAGATCTACGACAGCGGCAACATCGCCATCTACCGCTTCGACTTCGCCTCGCTCGGCCTGACCACGGGCGGTGGGAAGTGACCACGCCACGCCTGCTCGCGGTCGCCTACCTCGCCCAACTGGCCGGCGCCTTCCGCGGCGATATGCCCTGGCTGTTCCTGCCGATCTGCCTGGCCGGCCTGCTGGCGATCGGGGAGCTGTGGCTGCGCGCGCTGGTGCACGAGGGGATCGCGCCGCTGGTCCGCCTCGGCACGGCCACCGTCTGCGGTCTGGTCAGCCTGCCGCTCGCGGCGATCAGCCTGCACCTGCTGCGGATCCCGATCGCCGGCCGTCCCCTCGCGATCACCTTGGCCGCCCTGATCACCTTGCTCGGCCTGGCCAACCTCTGTCGTGTGGGAATTGCCGCCCGTCAGGGCGGCGGTGATCCCCCCGCAAGCGCGAACCCGGTCGCCCGCCGGGGCGGCGGCATTCCCCACACCTGCCTGGCTTTGGCGGTGCCGGCGGGGCTCGCGCTGGTCGTCTCGGTGACGGCGGTTCTCGCGTACGTGACACTGCCGCACCCGCCGCCGCCCGGATACACGAGCGTGGCCCTGAACGGCTGGGCCGCCGGCATCGCCCGCCCGGTCACCATGCCGGCCCGCGGCCTGGACGTGCCGATCCGGGTGAGCAGCGAGGGCGTCCCGGCCGCCACGGCCGCCCTGCGGGTGCGGGTCGGGCGGCGGACGGTCAACGAGCGGGACGTGCGCGTCGAGGCGGACACGACCCGGTCGATCGACGTCTTCGTGCCGGCCCCGCCGGACGGCTGCCTGCACCGCATCGAGATCAGCGTGGGCGCGGCGAGCACCATCTTCTACGGCCGGGGTCCCACGCGGTGCTAGCGGTCGTCAGGCGGGACTCGCTCGCCCGCAACAGCGTGCTCATCATGGCCAGCACGGTCGGCACCAGCGGGCTCGGCTATCTCTTCTGGATGCTCGCCGCCCGCGAGCTGCCGCAGCCGCAGATCGGCACGGCCACCGCGCTGATCTCGGCCGGCACGGTCGTCAGCATGGTGTCCAACCTGGGCATCGGGCACCTGTTCATCCAGCGCCTGCCGGGCAGCGACGCCTGGCCGCGGATCGTCGGCGCCGGACTGCTGCTCGGTTGCCTGTCCACGGCGCTGGCCGCGCTGGCCGCGGTGGTGACGCTGCCCGCGCTGGCCGCGAACTTCGGCTTCCTGGGCGCCGGGGCCGGCGGGATCGCGTTGTTCGCGGCCGCGGTCACGCTCACCGCGTCGACACTGCTCGACTACGTCTTCGTCGCGCGGCGGGCCAGCCACGGCATGTTCTGGCGGAACCTCGCGCTGGCCGTCGGGAAACTGGCCGTGCTGGTGATGCTGACCGGGGCCGGGATGCGCTCCTGGGCAGCCGTGCTGGTGGCCTGGGTGCTGCCCTCGGTGCTGGTCACGGCGTACACCATCGGGTCGTTGGGGAGCCGGCTGCGGCTCGACGGGATGGCCGGCGAATGGGTTGCGGTCCGCAGCGCCCTCAGCGGCCATCACCTGATCAACCTGACCCAGGCCGGTCCGGCCGCGCTGCTGCCGGTGCTGGTCACCGCGCGCCTCGGCGCCGAGTCGAACGCCCACTTCTACGTCGCCTGGATGACCGCGTCGGTGCTGTTCATGGTGTCGCCCGCGGTGGCCTCCGCGCTGTACGCCGAGCGCGCCAACGACGGCGGCGCCACCCTGCCGCGCGCCGCCGCGGTCGTGCTGGTCGTGATCGGCGTGCCGGCGATCGTGCTGTTCACCGCGGGCGGCGAGTTCCTCGCGCTGTTCAGCCCGTCCTATGCGGCCGGTGGCGAGCTCCTGCTGAAGATCCTGGTGCTCGCCGCGGTCCCCGACGCGATCACGAACCTGGCCGTCGCGCACTGGCGGTCGCTCGGCCTGTTCCGCCGCTGCCTGCGCCTGAACCTGCTGATCGCGGCGGCCTGCCTGAGCCTGACCTGGCTGTGGCTGCCGGGCACCGGCATCGAGGGGGCCGGCATCGCCTGGCTCACCGGGCAGGGCGCCGGCGCCGTGGCCGTCGCCGTCCTGGCATTTCGTTCCCGACCCGTGGGGGTACGCCCGTGAGGATCCTGCACCTGGCCAACCTCTACGCCCCGGTGATCGGCGGGCTGGAACGCAGCATCGCCACCAGCAGCGTCGAGCTGGTGCGCCGAGGTCACGAGGTGAGCGTGCTGACCCTGGCCGCGCCCGGCCTGCCGGCCGAGGAGACCCGCGACGGCGTCCGGGTGCTCCGGGTGCGCAGCGTGGCGACGGCGCTGCTGCCGGGGATGAACCAGGATCGCGCCAAGCCGTTCCATCCCACCGCCGCCGACCCGCTGACCACCGCGGACATTCGCCGGGTGCTGCGCGGCAACCGGTTCGACGTGGTGCACAGCCACGACTGGCTGATGTACAGCTACCTGCCGCTGCGGTTCGGCCGCGCCGGGTTGCCGCACGTGCACACCGCCCACGACTTCGGGCTCACCTGCGTGAAGAAGACCTACGCGCGCGACGGCGGCATGTGCGGCGGCGCGCGGCTGGCCCGCTGCGTGTCCTGCGCGTCCGGGCAGTACGGCCGGCCCCGCGCCGCCGCGCTCACCGCCGCGCTGCGCGCGCAGCGGCACCGGGGCATCGACGCGCTCACCGCGATCTCCCCGTCGGTGGCCACCGCGTTGCGCGGCGCCCGCCTCCCCGGCGATCTGCCGGTGCGGGTGGTGTCCAGCCTGGTCCCGGACGGCCTCGACGACCTGGCCCGGGACACGCCGCGACCGGGCTGGCTGCCGGACCGGCCGTACCTGCTGTTCGTCGGCGCGCTCGGCCCGCACAAGGGCGTGCACGTGCTCTTCGGCGCGTACCGGCGGCTGGTCAACGGCTGGCGGTCCACCTCGCCGCCGCCCGAGCTGGTCTGCATCGGCACGCCGCGCGCGGACACCCCGACGGTCCCGCCGGGCGTGCGCATCCGCACGAATGTGCCGCACGCCGAGGTGATGGCCGCCTGGCACGGCGCCGCGATCGGGCTGGTGCCCTCGCTCAACGAGGCGATGGGCCAGGTCGCGGTCGAGGCGCTCCTGGCCCGTACGCCGTTGGTCGCGTCCCGGATCGGCGGCCTGGCCGACATGATCCGCGACGGGGAGAGCGGCCTGCACGTGCCGCCCGGCGACCCCGACGCCCTGGCCGGCGCGATCCGCCGGCTGCTCACCGACTCCGGACTGGTGGCGCGGCTGCGCACGGCCGGATACCGGCGCGGCCTGGACTACACCGCGTCGCGCGTCGTCCCGCAGATCGAGGAGGTCTACCGTGACTGCATCGCAACGTCGCGGCGATGAACGGCGTACCCGGGTGCTGGTGGTCGGCTCCGGCTGGCACTTCCTCTCCGGCATCAGCTATTACACGTGCCGGCTGAGCAACGCGCTCTCCTCGCGGTACGACGTGGGCGCCATCCTGATGCGCCGGCTTCTGCCTCGCCGGCTCTACCCCGGCCGCGTACGGGTGGGGCAGCCCTTGACCGACTTGCGGTACGCGGACGGTGTCCGGGTTTTCGACGGCGTCGACTGGTTCGGCGTCCCCAGTCTTCTCGCCGCTGCCCGCTTCCTCCGGCACTTTCGTCCGGACGTCCTGGTCCTCCAGTGGTGGACCGGGACCGTGCTTCACTCCTACCTGGCGTTGTGCCTGGTGGCGAGGCTCTCGGGGGTCCGGGTGGTGATCGAGTTCCACGAGGTGCAGGACACCGGTGAGGCCCGGCTCGGGTGGGCGGCCGCCTACGTGCGGAAACTGATCAAACCTCTGCTGCGGCGCACCGACGGCGTCATCGTCCACTCCCGCTTCGACGAGGTGGCGCTGTCCCGCACGTACGCGATCCCGGACGTCCCCGGGGAGATCGCCCTGCACGGCCCGTTCGACCATCACGAGCGGCACATCCCGGCCCCGCGCGGCGCCGACGGCCGGTGCCGCCTGCTGTTCTTCGGGACCATCCGGCCGTACAAGGGTCTGGAGGATCTGATCGAGGCCTTCGGGCTGCTGCCGTCCTCGTTCGACCTGACCGTGGTGGGGGAGACGTGGGAGGGCTGGACCCTGCCGGCCGACCTGATCGCGGCCTCGCCGGCCGCGGACCGGATCACCTTCGTGAACCGGTACGTCGCGGACGCCGAGGTGGACCGCTTCTTCGCCGGCGCCGACCTGGTCGTGCTGCCGTACCGGCGCAGCTCGGCGAGCGGGCCGCTGCACATCGCGATGAGTCACGGGCTGCCGGTGGTGGTCACCGCCGTGGGCGGGCTCGTCGAGGCCGCGGAACGCTACTCCGGTACCACCTTCGCGCCGGCCGGGTCGCCGTCCGCGCTGGCCGGCGCGATCCGCTCGGCCGCGGCCGGGAAGGCCGGAAGGCGGCACACCGACCCCTCGTCGTGGGAGGAGTCGGTGGCCGCCTACGGCCGGCTCTTCGCCCGGATCGGTGTTGGGGGCACCGATCAGGAAGCCGTGATCACCACGTCGTCGAACCAGATCGTGCCGGTGTTCTCGCCCGACTTGAGGTGAATCTGCATGCTGGCCGCGCCCGCCGGGGCAGCGCCGTCGACGGCCAGCTTCGTCCAGGTGGTGGTGCCGGTGGGCAGGCTCGCCGAGGAGGCGCCGCCCAGCCACCTGTCGTTGACATCGAACCAGCTCAGCGCGATCTGGGTGGTGCCGGTCGCGGCGTTGCCCCGGGCCCAGACCTCGCCGTGCCACTTCTGGCCGGGCTGCACCGGGGCGATCGGGGCGACTCGCCAGGACGGCATGCCGGACGCGGTCTTCCCGGTGTTCGTGAAGCTGATCGACCACTTACCGGTGCGCGCCTGGGTCTGCGTCTTCGCCCCGAGGCCCAGCTCCGGCAGGAACGGGCGCCACGCGGTCTGCCCGGCCGCCGCCTCGAAGCCGTTGTCCAGCAGGTCGGCCGGCATCGCGGTGCCCGACCAGCCCGCCTTGACCACGGTCGCGGCCGGCTTCGCGGTGCCGTTGGTGCGGTAGAGACCGTAGTTGTACTGCGCCGGCAGCTTCGCGACCTGCGAGTCCGGGATCGCGCCCGAGGCGAAGTCGGTCAGCGTCCACGGCGACACCGACTGCACGCCGGCCACCTGGGCGGCCTGGAAGACCCGGGCCAGGAACGCGGCCTGCTCGCCCTCGGTGTTCTGCAGCGTGTTCAGGCCGACCTCGCCGATCACCACGGGCGCCGGGGCGACCGCGGCCTGCGCCTGGCGGATCAGCGCGAGCGCCCGCTCCGAGTTGCCGTAGAAGTGGTAGTCGTAGAAGTCGACCGGGGTCGCCGACAGCAGACTCTTGATCTTCGACAGGCCCGGGATGCCGGTGTCCCCGCTCACCGAGAAGGTCAGCGGCATCGTCGGGAACGCGGCGCGCACGGCCGGGACGATCTTCTTGGCCCAGGTGACGGCGGCGGTGTCCGCCGGGTCGAACTCGTTCTGCAGCTCCACCGAGACGACCCGCTTGTCATTCTTGTACGGCGTGAGCAGCGCGGTGGCCCAGGAGGTGCTCCCCGCGACGTCCGGGTAGCCGTCCCACCAGTCGAAGAGCGTGAACCGCACGGTCATCCCGCGGGCCGCGGCCAGATCGACGAAGGTGGCGAGCCGGGCGGTGTACTCCGGCTTCGGCGCCGGGTAGCCGAACGTGTTCGGGAAGATGATCGCCCGGACGTTCGTGGCGCCCAGCGCGGCGGCCCTGGCGAGGTCCGCGTCGATCTTGGCGGCGTCCCAGGAGGACCACATCTTCGACCAGCCCGCGGCGGCCGGGTAGTAGTTGATCGACTTGGCGGTCTTCACCGCGGCCAGCCGGCTCGCGAGCGTGGGAGCCGTCTCGTTGGTGGTGGTGGCCGCCTTCGTGGTGGTGGCCGCCTTCGTAGTGGTGGCCGGCTTCGGCGTGGCGGTCGTGGGGGCCGGCGTGGCCTTCGCCGTCGCGGGCTTGGCGTGGACCGGGGTGGTCGGAAGGGCGAGTCCGAGGAGCATCGACGTGGCGACGACGGCGACCCGGCGGCGAGGGGTGTTCACAGTGGGATCTGCCCTTCGATGAGGTTCCTTTTCGGTAGCGGCCCTCCATTCGGTCGGGTGTGGGCCGGGTGTCAGAGTCCGGCTGATTGCATCGGCGGTGCGAGTCGGTGGCGGATCGGTTGCACGCTGGGGCCGGTCGATGGCCGAATCGTCTGACCAGCGGTTTTACTCCGCGGCGGGGTAGTGCCGCGGGGTGAACACGAACGGGGACCCGTCGCCGCGCACGATTGTGCGGGTCTGCGACGACCCGATGATCAGCAGGCAGCGCATGTCGACCGTGGCCGGGTCCAGCTCGCCCAGGGTGGTGATCCGCACGGACTCCTCGGGGCCGCCCACGTCCCGGCCGACCACCACCGGGGTCCCCGGATCGCGGTGGCCGAGCAGCAGCTCCCGGGCCCGGACCAGCTGCTCCTTGCGGCTCTTCGAGGCCGGGTTGTAGATCGCGATGACCAGATCGGCCGCGGCCGCGCCGGCCAGCCGCGCCTCGATCACCGACCACGGCTTGAGCCGGTCGGACAGCGAGACGACGCAGAAGTCGTGGCCCAGCGGCGCGCCGGCCCGGCTCGCCACGGCCTGCGCGGCGGTCAGCCCGGGCACGATCCGGATCGGGACGTCCTTCCACGCCGGGTCGTCGGCCACCTCCAGCACGGCGGCGGCCATCGCGAACACGCCCGGGTCCCCGGAGGAGACCACCGCGACCTGCCGGCCGCGCTTGGCGAGATCGAGCGCGAAGGCGGCCCGCTCGGCCTCCACCCGGTTGTCCGACGGGTGTTTGCGCTGACCCGCCCGAGAGGCAACCCGCTCCACATACGGCCCGTACCCCACGACGTCGTCCGCCGCCGCCAGCGCCCCTCGAGCCTCCGGCGTAATCCACCGCGCATCGCCGGGCCCGAGCCCGACGACCGTCACACCCCCGCCCTGATGCTCCTTCGGCCCGTCGACAAAGGCCGAGGCGGCGGGACTGGGCAGCAGCGCGAGCGAGAAGTAAGGGACGGATTCCGGGGCTACGTCGGTCAGCTTCGCCACGCGCTCGCGGTCGGTCGTGGCTCGCTCCACATAGAACGCGTCCTCCAGCCGGCCCGCCCGCTCCAGCGCCTCCCGGACACCGTCGAACGTGCGGCCCAGCTTCATCACCGCGGCCGACTCGGTCACCGCCAGCCGGGCCGCGAGCTCGTCCGGCGGCAGCGTGCCGGGCAGCACCGTGAGCACCTCGTCGCGTTCCATCAGCGGCCGGCCCAGCACCGCCGACGCCGCGCTCACGCTGGTCACCCCGGGCACGACCGTCGTCCCGTACCGGTCCGAAAGCCGTTTGTGCATGTGCATGTAGGACCCGTAGAAGAACGGGTCGCCCTCGGCCAGCACCACGACGTTCCGGCCGGCGTCCAGGTGGGCGGCGAGACGGGCGGCGGCCTCGGCGTAGAACTCGTCGATCGCGCCCTGATAGCCGCCCGGATGGTCGGTGCCCTCGGTGGTGACCGGGTAGATCAGCGGTTCCTCGATCTGCCCTTCGCGCAGGTACGGCTCGGCGATCGCCCGCGCGTTGCTGCGCCCGTGCCGTGCCGCGTGGTACGCCACCACGTCGGCCGACTCGATCAGCCGCGCCGCCTTCACCGTGACCAGTTCCGGGTCGCCCGGCCCGACGCCGACGCCGTACAGCATGCCCTTGTTCATTCCGCCTCCGACGCCAGCGCGTTCACCGCGGCGGCCGTGATCGCGCTGCCCCCGCGGCGGCCGCGCACTATCAGATGCTCCAGATCGGACTGTGCCAGAGCGTCCTTGCTCTCCGCGGCACCGATGAACCCGACCGGGATGCCCAGCACGGCGGCCGGCCGCGGCGCACCGTCCGCGACCATCTCGAGCAGCCGGAACAGGGCGGTCGGCGCGTTGCCGATCGCCACCACGGCCCCGTCGAGCCGATCGGCCCAGAACTCCAGCGCGGCGGCGCTCCGGGTGGTGCCCATCGAGGCGGCCAGCTCCGGCACCCTCGCGTCGCGCAGCGTGCAGATCACCTCGTTGTCCGCCGGCAGCCGCTTGCGCGTGATCCCCGACGCCACCATCTCCGCGTCGCAGAGGATCGGCGCGCCGACGAGCAGCGCCCCGCGCGCGACGGCCGCGACCTGAGCGCTGTGACCGACGTCCTTGACCAGGTCGACCATGCCACAGGCGTGGATCATCCGCACCACCACCCGGGCCAGATCGTCCGGCAGCCCGTCCAGGTCGGCCTCGGCCCGGATCGTGGCGAACGACCGCCGGTAGATCTCCGCGCCGTCCCGTTCGTACTCCATCAACCTCTCCTCGCCCCCGCCACCGATTCCGCCAGCTCGTCGCGCGTGGCCGCGACCCCGTTCACCAGATAGCCGTCCGCGGTGGCCTCGACCCGGACGTGCGCCCCGGAGGGACTGCCGCAACCGCGCGCACAACCCACCCAGTGCACCGCGAGCCCGTCGACGTGCCGGGTGGTCGCGTCGGCGTCGGCCCGGACATCGGCAAGCGCCTTGGCGCACCCCGGTTTCCCGGCGCACGTGGTGACCCCGCTCCACCGCGAGCCGGCCGTCACCTCGAGCCCGGCGTCCGCGAGGTCGCGCAGCCATCGCCGGGCGTCCTCCTCGGACAGATCGCGCACGACGATCCCGCGCCGGGGCGTGACGACGAGCCGCGCAGCAGCGGCAAGAGCGTCGACGTGTACGGCGTCGAGGCACCCGAGCGGCACCAGGGCACCCACCGCGAACCGCCCGTCGTCCTGGGTCACCAGCCCGATCGGAGCGTCCGGTGCGGGCGCCGCCGGCGGGGCCTCGACCAGCGAACTGCCCAGCCGTCGCGCGACCAGAGCCGGCCCGTCCGGGATCTCGCGCAGGCGCCAGGCGGGCCGGTCGCCGGATCGCTCGGCCAGGAAGGCGTGCGCGGCGAGCAGCAGGGCGGGGACGACCCGGTCGTCGGGAACGTGCAGCCCGGTGTCGAGACCGGCGAGCTGGATCGTGAACGCCGGGCCGTCGGGGACGGCGGCGACGTCGGCGTCCAGCGTGACGGCGCCGATCGCGAAGAGGAACCGGCCGGGCAGGGCGGCCAGCTCCGGGTCGGCGCACAGAGCGTCGTCCAGCGCGCGGACCAACGCCCGGATCCGGTCGTCGGCCAGCGGCGAGGCGGCGATGTTCCGTACGGTCTCGTGGGTTGGCGAAGGCAGCAGGCCGGCCGCCGCCAGACGGGCCTCCAGCACCGCCGGATCGGCGCGCGTCAAGCCTCTGAGCTGGACATTCGCGCGCGACGTCAGCTCCAGGCGGCCGTCGCCGGCGGCGGTGGCCAACGATGCCAGGAGCGCGAGCTGGGCGCCGGTCAGCATGCCTGCGGGCAGGCGGACCCGGGCGAGCGGGCCGTCGGCGGCCGCGTGCAACCGCAGCGCGCCGGGGCACGCGTCGACGGCGGACTGGCGAACGCGGGCGGGGGGAGGCACGGCCCGGATACTACGTTCGGCGGAAGGCCGCGGCGCATCCTCGGGTCGGGATCGTCACACCGCCGGACCCGGCTTGACTCCGGGCGGCGCGGCCCGGAAGGGTGGGAGGCCACGAGCGGCGACGCCGCGGAGGAAGCCGGTGAGAATCCGGCGCGGTCCCGCCACTGTCACCGGGTCAGACCCGGGAGCCAGGAACTCCGGTCGCCGTGGACCTTCGACCCGGGGCGCGGACCCCGAGGGGAGCGCGCGTGTTCCTGCTGCTGTCGACCTCCGACACCGATCTGCTCAGCGCCCGGGCCGGCGGCGCCGCCTGGCGCCTGGCCAACCCGGCCCGCACCGGCGTCGACGACCTGCCCGCGCTGCTCGACGGGGTCGACCTCGTCGTGGTGCGCATCCTCGGCGGCCGCCGGGCCTGGGAGCATGGGCTCGACACGCTGCTCGCCGGGCCGGTCCCGGTGGTCGTGCTCGGCGGCGAGCAGGCGCCGGACGCCGAGCTGATGAAGCTCTCCACCGTGCCCGCCGGTGTCGCCGCCGAGGCGCACGCGTACCTGGCGTACGGCGGCCCGGCCAATCTCACCGCCGTGCACGACTTCCTGTCCGACACCGTGCTGCTGACCGGCAACGGATTCGCTGCGCCGACCCCCGCGCCGGAGTGGGGACCGCTGCCCCGGGAGCGTGCGGAGGGTGACGGGCCGACGGTCGCGGTGCTGTACTACCGCGCTCATCACATGGCCGGCAACACCGCGTTCGTCGACACCCTGTGCCGGGCGATCGAGGCGCAGGGCGGGCGCGCGTTGCCCCTGTTCACGGCGTCGTTGCGGACCGCACCCGAAGACCTGCTCGCGGAGTTGCGCAAGGCCGACGCCCTGGTCGTCACCGTCCTGGCGGCCGGCGGCACGAAGCCCGCCACGGTCACCGCGGGTGGTGACGACGAGGCGTGGGATGTGGGCGTGCTCGCCGGGCTGGACGTGCCGATCCTGCAGGCGCTCTGCCTGACCGGGAGCCGGGCCGCCTGGGAGGCCAGCGACGACGGGCTGTCGCCGTTGGACGCGGCGACGCAGGTCGCGATCCCGGAGTTCGACGGGCGGATCATCACGGTGCCGTTCTCGTTCAAGGAGATCGACCCGGACGGCCTCTCGGTGTACGTCGCGGACGAGGAACGGGCGGCACGGGTGGCCGGCATCGCGGTGGCGCACGCGCGGCTGCGGCACATCCCGGCCGCCGAGCGGCGCATCGTGCTGATGCTCTCGGCATATCCGACCAAGCACTCCCGGATCGGCAACGCGGTCGGCCTGGACACCCCGGCGTCGACGGTCGCGCTGCTCGCCGCGATGGCCGCCCAGGGGTACCGGATCGGCGACTTCGGCGCCTACGACGGCGACGGCCTCATCCACGCGCTCATCGCGGCCGGCGGCCAGGACCCGGACTGGCTCACCGAGGACCAGCTGTCCGGCAATCCGGTGCGCATTCCCGGTTCCGCGTACGGGACGTGGTTCGCGACCCTGCCCGACGATCTACGGGAGAGCGTGGAACGTCATTGGGGGCCGCCGCCCGGCGAGCTCTACGTGGACGACGGCGACATCGTGCTGGCCGCGCTGCGCGACGAGAACGTGGTGGTGATGGTGCAGCCGCCGCGCGGTTTCGGCGCCAACCCGGTGGCCATCTACCACGACCCGGACCTGCCGCCCTCGCACCACTACCTGGCCGCGTACCGGTGGCTCGCCGACGACTTCGGCGCGCACGCGGTGGTGCACGTCGGCAAGCACGGCAACCTGGAGTGGCTGCCCGGCAAGAACGTCGGCATGTCCGCCTCGGACGGCACCGACGCGGCGCTGGGGAACCTGCCACTGATCTACCCGTTCCTGGTCAACGACCCGGGGGAGGGCACCCAGGCGAAGCGGCGGGCGCACGCCACGCTGGTCGACCACCTGATCCCGCCGATGGCGCGGGCCGAGTCGTACGGGGACATCGCCCGTCTCGAGCAGCTGCTGGACGAGCACGCCACGATCGCCACGCTCGACCCGGCGAAGCTGCCGGCGATCCGCGCGCAGATCTGGACGCTGATCCAAGCCGCCCGGATGGACCACGACCTGGGCCTGGCGAACCGGCCGGAGGACGAGGAGTTCGACGAGTTCATCCTGCACGTCGACGGGTGGCTGTGCGAGGTGAAGGACGCCCAGATCCGCGACGGCCTGCACGTGCTGGGCGCGGCCCCGACCGGCGAGGCCCGGGTGAACCTGGTCCTGGCCATGCTGCGGGCGCGCCAGATGTGGGCGGGCCAGGTGGCGGCCCTGCCCGGGCTGCGCGAGGCGCTGGGCCTGGCCGAGGACGCCTCGACGGCCGAGACCGATCGCGTCGAGCAGCAGGCCCGCGCCCTGGTGACGGCGATGGAGGAGCTGGGCTGGCCGCACGACGCCAGCGAGGCGATCATCCGGGTGGTGACCGGCTCGTCGGCGGGACGGGCGAACGCCTCCGCGGGCGCGGTGTGGGCCGCCCTGCACGCCGGAGCGGACAAGGCCCGCAACGTCCCGGCCGCGCCCGGCCTGCCGCCGGCGTTGGCGGCGCTGATCGCCGACGCGGAGAAGGCCCTGCTCGGCGGATCGGGGCCGGCCCGCCCGGCCGGGCACTCCGGCATCAGCTGGGACCGGGTGCGCGAGGTGCTGGAGTTCGCCGCCCGGGAGATCGTGCCGCGCCTGGCGCGGACCACCGACGAGATCGGCAACGTGCTGCACGCGCTCGACGGCGGCTACGTGCCGGCCGGGCCCAGCGGGTCGCCGCTGCGCGGGCTGATCAACGTGTTGCCGACCGGGCGCAACTTCTACTCGGTCGACCCCAAGGCGATCCCCAGCGCTCTGGCCTGGGAGACCGGTCAGGCCATGGCCGAGTCGCTTCTCCAGCGCTACCGCGCCGACTACGGCGACTGGCCCCGGTCGGTGGGTCTGTCGGCGTGGGGGACGAGCGCCATGCGTACGGCCGGGGACGACATCGCCGAGATCCTGGCCCTGATCGGTGTGCGCCCGGTGTGGGACGCGGCCAGCAGGCGGATCACCGGGCTGGAGATCATCCCCGCCGAGGAGCTGGGCCGGCCCCGCATCGACGTCACGGTGCGCATCTCCGGCTTCTTCCGGGACGCGTTCCCGCACGTCGTGGCGATGCTCGACGACGCCTTCCGGATGGTCGCCGGGCTGGACGAGCCGGACAACTTCGTCCGTGCGCATGCCGTGCAGGACAGCGAGCGGCACGGCGACTGGCGGCGCGCCACCACCCGCATCTTCGGGTCGCGGCCCGGTGCGTACGGCGCCGGCATCCTGCCGCTGATCGACAGCCGGAACTGGCGCGACGACCAGGATCTCGCCGAGGTGTACGCGGTGTGGGGCGGCTTCGCCTACGGCCGGGACCTCGACGGCGTGCCGGCCCGCCCGGACATGGAGAACGCCTACCGCCGGATCGATGTGGCCGCCAAGAACATCGACACGCGGGAGCACGACATCGCCGACTCGGACGACTACTTCCAGTACCACGGCGGCATGATCGCCACGGTTCGTGCGCTCACCGGGAAAGCGCCCGCGGCGTACGTGGGAGACTCCACCAACCCGGACGCCGCGCGGACCCGCAGCCTGACCGAGGAGACCGCCCGGATCTTCCGGGCGCGGGTGGTGAACCCGCGCTGGATCGCCGCGATGCGCCGGCACGGCTACAAGGGCGCGTTCGAGCTGGCCGCGACCGTCGACTACCTGTTCGGCTTCGACGCCACCGCCGGCGTGGTCACCGACTGGATGTACGAGCAGCTGGCCCGGTCCTACGTGATGGACCCGGAGAACCAGAAATTCATGACCGAGTCCAACCCGTGGGCGCTGCACGGCATCACCGAGCGCCTGCTGGAGGCCGCCGACCGCAAGCTGTGGGAGTCGCCCGACCCGGCCACCTTGGACGCGCTGCGCGAGATGTACCTGCAGACCGAGGGCGACCTGGAGGATCAGGCCTAGTCCGGCAGGATCGGCACGGAGGGGCCCAGCTCGCGCCCCAACGTCGCGGCCCGGGTCAACAGCGAGGAGCCGAAGCGGTCCCGTACGGCGTCGACCGCCACGTCCAGGCGGTCGTCGGCCATCTCGTCGAACAGGGACGGCTGCACGTTGCCCTCGCCGTCGAGGTTGCTGACGGCGACGCCGACCAGGGTCAGGCCGCGCGTCTCGATCAGCGGCCGCGCCTCGGCCAGCAGCCGCCGCGCGACATCCTGGACGGCCCGCGTCTGCATGGTCGCCTTCAGCATGCTGCGCGACCGGGTGGCCCGGCCGAAGTCGTCGAAGCGCAGGCGCAGGGTGACCGTGCGGCCGGCCCGGTGCGCCGTGCGCATCCGCCGGGTGACCCGGTCGACCAGGGCGTCCAGGGTCGCCTCGATCTCCGGGAACGGCCGGGGCCGACGGCCCAGCGCGCACTGCGAGCCGATCGAGCCGCGCCGGTGCCCCACCCGTACGCGACGGGGGTCCCGGTTGTGGGCGAGCGCGTGCAGATGCCGGCCGGCGTGCGCGCCGAGGATCGACACCAGGGCCGCCTCGCCGACGCGGGCGACGTGGCCGACCGTGTGGATCTGCCGGTCGCGCAGCTTGCCCGCGGTGACCGGCCCGACGCCCCAGAGCCGCTCGACCGGCAGCGGATGCAGGAACGCCAGCTCCTCGCCGGGCGGCACCTCCAGCAGGCCGTCCGGCTTGCCCACCGCGCTGGCCACCTTGGCCAGGAACTTGGTGCCGGCCACGCCGACCGTGATCGGCAGCCCGACCCGCTCGCGGACGTCGGCACGCAGCCGGCCGGCGATCTCCCGGGGCGTCCCACTGATCTTGCGAAGGCCGCTGACGTCGAGGAACGCCTCGTCGATGGAGATGCCCTCGACGATCGGCGTGGTCTCGCGGAAGACCTGGAAGACCGCCTTGCTGGCCGCCGAGTACGCCGACATGCGCGGCGGCACGACGACCGCCCGCGGGCACAGCGCCCGCGCCTGACCGAGGCCCATCGGCGTGCGCACCCCCATCGCCTTCGCCTCGTAGCTCGCCGCGAGCACCACGCCCATCCCGACCAGCACCGGACGGCCGCGCAGCGCCGGGTCGTCGCGCTGCTCGACCGACGCGTAGAACGCGTCCAGGTCGGCGTGCAGGATCGTCACCCGCCCAGAATAGAACAGATGTTCGAAAGGAAGGATGATGGCGTGCTGATCAGCTGTGGTGCTCCGGTCTCCGGCGCGTGGGCCCGGCCGGAGCTCGTCGTCCGCTTCGCGAGACTCGCCGAGGATCTCGGCTATCACGGCCTCTGGACCTTCCAGCGGCTGCTCCAGGGCGAGGGTCAGAACCTCGAGCCGGTGTACCGCAGCGTGCTCGACCCGATGCTGACGCTGACCTACGCGGCCGCGCACACCAGCCGGATCCGGCTCGGCGTCGCGGTGATCAATCTTCCGTACGTCTCGCCGGCCTACCTGGCCAAGCAGGCGAGCACCCTCGACGTCCTCTCCGGCGGCCGCCACGAGCTGGGCCTGGGCACCGGGTGGTCGCGGCCGGAGTTCATCGCGACCGGCTCGGATCCCCACCCGCGCGGCCGCCGCGTCGTGGAGTACCTGTCCGCCCTGCGCACGCTCTGGAACGACGAGCCGGCCATGTTCGACGGCGAGCTCTACCGGGTGGCGCCCAGCACGATGGCACCGCGGCCGGTGCAGGCCGGTGGCCCGCCGGTGCTGCTCGGCGGCACGGCCGACGCCGCCCTGCGCCGGGCCGGTCGGATCGCCGACGGCTGGGTCAGCAGCAGCCGCACCGACTTCGACACGATCGCCCGGGGCGTGCAGATCGTGCGGCGCGCCGCCGAGGAGTCCGGCCGCGACCCGGACCTGGTGCGCATCGTCGTGCGCGGGGTCGTCCGGGCCGGCGAGCGCGACGACGATCTCCCACTCTCCGGGAACTGGGAGCAGATCCGGGCCGGAGCCGAGCGGTTCGCCCGGGCCGGTGTCACCGAGCTGTTCTACGACCTGAACTGGGACCCGCGGATCGGCTCGCCGGAGGCCGGCCCGGCGGCAGCGGCGGACCGGGCCGAGGAGATCCTCACCCATCTGGCACCCGAACCGTCACTCTCCGTCTAACGAGCGTCGAACCGATCTCAAGATGGCCACAAAACCGCAGGTAAAGACGGTTGCCGAACTCCCATACCGTCCGGCTAATAAGGTCGCCATTTGCCGTAACCAATGCGTCACGCTGAGTTTCTTGCGGTATCGCAAAAACGTCGGCGGACGCCCCTTCCGGGCCGTCGATCCGGCCGATCGGGGGCCGGTTCACCGACGATCCTGTGGTTTTGACCACTCTTTCACTGTCGATCCGTTGATCGCGGTATGCCAAAGCGATATGACCGCGAAACAGACCGGAAACAGGGGGCGGACCCGACTTCGATGACTTTGCGCAACAGTACGATTGCCCTTTGATCCAAAATTTCGGGCAAATCGGCCGCCACTATGCCGGATTCCGACCGTTAGATTCATGTTTGAGGAGCCCGGGAGGACCGGCGATGTGACACCCGCCATGCCCGTCTTTCAGCTGGCCGTTATTCATTCGATGCGTCAAATCATTTCCTACAGCCGAGTTCCGGACTACTTTGCAGTCCCAGCAACCAATTGCCTCTCCTGCCCCGACGCCGGAGAGGTGCGCCGTCAGATGGAGGCGGCCAGAGCGCGGAAAGTCCTGCCCAGAAGGCACTTCGGACGGTGAACGACGCGTGACGGCCTCCACCAGTCGCCCACAAGGAGACACCGCTACATGAGCAACACCACGGCCGACCCCGGCCCGCGTAGCCCGGGCAACGAAGAGACGGCCGCTGCGGTTCTTCAGGTCGATCCGGAACTGGACAAGCCGGGCACGGCCGAGGCCAAGGCAATCGTCGGCCGGTCGCCGGGTCAGCTGGCCTGGCTTCGTCTCAAGCGCGACCGCACGGCGTTCGTCAGCGCGATCATCCTGCTGGTCGCGATGGTGTTCGGTCTCAGCGCGCCGCTGGTCCAGAAGATCACCGGGATCAGCCCGACGCAGCAGTTCACCGATCAGCTGACCACCTTCGGTGCGATCCCGATCGGATACCTGGGCGGCATCAGCGGGACGCACCCGCTGGGCCTCGAGCCGGCTCTCGGCCGTGACATCCTCATGCAGCTGGTGTACGGGTTGCGCACCTCGCTGTTCATCGCCTTCGCCGCCGCGCTTCTCTCCACCGTGATCGGCGTGCTCATCGGCGTCATCGGCGGCTACGCCCGCGGCTGGCTGGACAGCGTGATCAGCTGGTTCATCGACCTGGTCCTGGCGTTCCCGTTCCTCATCTTCGCGCTGGCGGCCATCCCGGTGGTCGAGAACCGGTTCTTCTCCGCCCGCGACAACATCCCGGCCAGTTTCCGCGTCGGCATGATCATCGCAACGTTCGCGATCTTCAACTGGACCAACACCGCGCGCCTCGTCCGTGGTCAGGTGATCTCGCTGCGCGAGCGCGAGTTCGTCGAGGCGGCCCGCGCGTCCGGCGCCGGCACCTGGCACATCCTGCTCCGCCAGCTGCTGCCGAACATCTGGGCGCCGATCCTCGTGACGGTGTCGCTCAACGTTCCGGCGTTCATCACCGCCGAGGCGGCTCTGGCGTTCATCGGCATCGGCGTCACCGAGCCGACGCCGGACCTGGGCCGGATGATCTACAACAGCATCGCGTTCGTCTCGTCCGATCCGATGTACACGTTCGTGCCCGGTGTGACGATCTTCCTCCTGGTGCTCGCCTTCAACCTGTTCGGCGACGCACTGCGCGACGCGCTCGACCCGAAGTCGTCGCGGTAGGTCGCGATGCTGCCACCGAGGATCAACGCCGGCCCGGATCGGGTGCATGGCGGCATCGACAAGCTTTCCTTCACAAGAGGCCAGGGATCGACCACATCCCATGAGGGAATGAAGAGAGGAACAACCGTGCGGTTGAAGATAGGCGCTGCCGCAGTCGGCGCCCTGTCGGTCGCGCTGGTAGCGTCCGGCTGCAGCAAGACGACAAATGACAGTGGCGGCGACGACGCCAAGAGCAACGTTCAGGCCGGGGCGATCTCGTACGACGCCAACGACAACAAGGCGCCGGCGCCCGCCGTCGACGGCGGTGCCAAGGGCGGCACCATCGGTGTGTTCGTGCCGGACGGCTTCGAGCACCTCGACCCCGCCCGTACCTATGTGAACGTCGGTTCGCTCACCGGCCAGCTGCTGTACCGCACGCTGACCGGTTACCGCGAGGACGGCAAGGGCAACCTGAAGGTCGTCGGCGACCTCGCCGAGAACCCCGGCACGGACGTGAACAAGGACTGCAAGGTCTGGGAGTTCAAGATCCGTCAGGGCGTCAAGTACGAGGACGGCTCGCCGGTCACCGCGAACGACGTCGCGTACGGCGTGGCCCGTTCGTTCTCGCCGGACCTGTCCGAGGGCCCGCACTACATCCAGCAGTGGCTCACCGACGGCGGCGCCGACTACAACAAGACCTACAAGGGTCCGTACAACGGCGGCGGCGACCTGCCCCCGGGCGTGACCGTCCCGGACGCGCAGACCATCCGCTTCACCTTCCCGAAGCCGCACTGTGACATGCCGTACGCGACCACCATGCCCACGTCCGCGCCGGTCCCGAAGGCCAAGGACACCAAGACCGACTACGACCGGCGGGTCTTCTCCTCCGGCCCGTACAAGATCAAGTCGTACCAGCTGGGCAACTCGCTCACCCTCGAGCGCAACCCGAACTGGGACCCGAACACCGACCCGCTGCGCACCGCGTACCCGGACGGCTTCAAGTTCACCTTCACGCTGCAGGCGGACCAGATCGCCGAGCACGGCATCGCCGACGCCCCGGAGGACCAGACCTCGGTCTCCTGGGTGAACGTGCCGTCGGCGCAGCTGCCGCGGACCACCACGCCGGGCGTCAAGGAGCGCGTGGTCCAGGGCCCGTCGCAGTACGTCTGGTACTACTACATCAACACTCAGCGCATCAAGGACCTCAACGTCCGCAAGGCGCTGAACTACGCCATCGACAAGGACGCGGTCATCAAGTCGATCGGTGGCTCGGCCGCCGGTTCCCCGGCGACCACGCTGCTGTCCCCGACCGTCGCGGGCTACGAGAAGTACGACGCCTTCAACGCCCCGGCCTCCGGTGACGTGAACAAGGTCAAGGAACTGCTCGGCAGCACCCCGCCGCCGCCGCTGGTCCTGGCGTACTCGAACACCCCGCGTCGTGCCGCTCAGGCCGAGGCTGCCCGGCAGAGCCTGCAGAAGGCCGGCTTCCAGGTGACCACCAAGTCCATCGAGTCGACGAACTTCTACACCGAGGTCGGCCGCAAGGACAACCCGTACGACATCTACCTCGGTGGCTGGGGCTCGGACTGGCCGGACGCCGGCACCGTCATCCCGCCGCTGTTCGACGGCCGCACCATCACGCCGACCGGTAACCAGAACCTGTCGTACTTCAACGACGACTCGGTGAACAAGGAGATCGACCGGATCAACACGATCACCGACAACGTCGAGCGTCAGAAGGCGTGGGCCGCGCTGGACAAGCGGATCATGACCGACTTCGCGCCGGTGGTTCCGACCATCTACGACAACGTCTACACGATCCGGGGCTCCAAGGTCGGTAACGCGTTCAACAGCGACGCGTACGGCTACGTCGGCCTCACGAACATCTTCGTCAAGCAGTAACACCTTCGAACCCCGCTGGGCGTGGGTGGCCTACCGGCCGCCCACGCCCGCCGGGTCGGTAACCCGCGAAAACAGGTGCAAACCCCATGGTCAGGTTCGTCATCCGGCGGCTGCTGCTCGCGGTGACCACGCTGGGCGCCATCAGCGTCATCACGTTCCTGCTGTTCTTCGCCGTGCCCAGCAGTCCGGCGACGGTCATGTGCGGCAAGAACTGCAACCCCACCCAGATCGCACAGACCGAGCACCGCCTCGGCCTCGACCGCCCGCTGGTGAACCAGTACGGCACCTTCGTGAAGGGCATCTTCGTCGGCCGCACGATCGGCGAGGGTGACTTCGTCCGCACCTGCCCGGCGCCCTGCCTGGGCTACTCGTTCAAGACCGACGAGCCGGTGACCCAGATCCTCAAGCGCACCGTCCCGGTGACGGTCAGCATCGTGGCCGGCGCGGCCGTCATGTGGCTGCTGATCGGTGTCACCCTCGGCATGACCTCCGCGCTCAGACGCGGCACGATATTCGACCGGTTCTCGATCGGCGTCTCCCTGGTGGGCGCGTCGCTGCAGGTCTACTTCTTCGGTCTCGTGCTGCTCCTGCTCTTCGTCTACACCACCGGTCTCTTACCGGCGCCGTCCTACACCCCGATCAGCGAGAATCCCGGCCGGTGGGCCCTGGGCCTCATTCTGCCGTGGGTGACGCTCGGCTTCCTGAACTCCGCGCTGTACGCGCGACTCTCCCGGGCCCAGATGCTGGAGACCCTCTCCGAGGACTTCGTCCGCACCGCCCGGGCCAAGGGCGTGGTCAAGCGCAAGGTCTACACCCGGCACGCGCTGCGTGCGGCGATCACGCCGATCATCACGATCGCCGGCCTCGACATCGGCGCGAGCCTCGGCGGTACGGTGATCACCGAGTCGATCTTCGGCCTCCAGGGACTGGGCCGCACCGCCGTGGCCGCCGTGAACGAGCTGAACCTGCCGATCGTGCTGGCGACGGTTCTGCTCGCCGCCACCTTCATCGTGACCATGAACATCATCGTGGACCTGCTGTACGCCGTGGTCGACCCGCGCGTCCGGCTCAGCTGAGGCAACGGAGTTCCCATGTCAGTTTCCCCTGCTGCCACGCCGGACGACCCGTACCTGCAGGTCCGTGACCTGAAGGTGCAGTTCCCGACCGAGGACGGTCTGGTCAAGGCGGTCGACGGCGTCTCGTTCACGGTCCGGCGCGGTCAGACCCTCGGCATCGTCGGCGAGTCCGGCTCCGGCAAGAGCGTGACGAGCATGGCCATCCTCGGCCTGCACAACGCCAAGCGCACCAAGCTGTCCGGCGAGATCTCGATCGGCGGCACCAACATCGTCGGCATGGACGACGAGAAGATCCGGGAGATGCGCGGCCAGGACATGGCTATGATCTTCCAGGACCCGCTGTCCGCGCTGCACCCGTACTACAAGGTCGGCGTGCAGATCGCCGAGGCGTACAAGGTGCACCACCCGTCGGCGACCAAGGCCGAGGCCGCCAAGCGTGCCGTCGAGATGCTCGACCGGGTCGGCATCCCCCAGCCGCAGCGGCGCGCCAAGCAGTACCCGCACGAGTTCTCCGGCGGTATGCGTCAGCGCGCGATGATCGCGATGGCGCTGGTCAACGACCCGGCGCTGCTCATCGCCGACGAGCCGACCACCGCCCTGGACGTGACCGTGCAGGCCCAGATCCTGGATCTGCTGGAGGACCTCCAGCGCGAGTTCAACTCCGCGATCATCATGATCACCCACGACCTCGGCGTGGTCGCGCAGATCGCCGACGACGTCCTGGTCATGTACGGCGGCCGGGCCATCGAGACCGGCTCGGTGGAGCAGGTGATGCGTTCGCCGCAGCACCCGTACACGTGGGGTCTGCTGGCCAGTGTCCCGTCGCTGCACGGCGACGCGGAGACCGACCTGGTGCCGATCAAGGGCAACCCGCCCAGCCTGATCAACCTGCCGAACGGCTGCGCCTTCCACCCGCGCTGCCGTTATGCCGGGCAGAACGGCAACAAGTCCTTCACGGAGGTACCGTTGCTGCGCCCGACCGGCCAGGAGGGCCACCAGGTCGCCTGCCATCTGTCCGCGGCTGACCGCCTGCGGATCTACCAAGAGGACATCGCGCATGCCGGAGTGGCCCAATGACTGATCTCGTGGACGCGGCGACGAACTCCGCCGCGACTCCGTCGGCCAGCCGCGAGCCGCTGCTCAAGGTCGAGAACCTCAGCAAGCACTTCCCGGTCCGGTCCGGCGCGTTCGGCGCCCACCAGGTGGTGCGCGCGGTCGACGGGGTGGACTTCGAGGTCCGCCCCGGCGAGACGCTCGGCCTGGTGGGCGAGTCCGGCTGTGGCAAGACGACCACCGGACGGATGCTGGTGCGGCTGCTCGAGCCGAGCGGCGGCAAGATCTTGTTCGAGGGTCAGGACATCACGCATGCCAAGGGACGCCAGTTGCGGCGCCTCCGCCAGGACATGCAGATCATCTTCCAGGACCCGTACGCGTCGCTGAACCCCCGCCACACGGTCGGCCGGATCATCTCGATGCCGTTGCAGGTCAACGGGATCAACCCGCCCGGCGGCATCAAGAAGCGCGTGCAGGAGCTGCTGGAGACGGTCGGTCTCAACCCCGAGCACTACAACCGGTACCCGCACGAGTTCTCCGGCGGTCAGCGCCAGCGCATCGGCATCGCCCGCGCGCTCGCCCTCCGGCCGAAGATCATCGTGGCCGACGAGCCGGTGTCCGCCCTCGACGTGTCGATCCAGGCGCAGGTGGTCAACCTGCTGCGCCGGCTCCAGCGCGACCTCGACCTGGCGTTCGTGTTCATCGCGCACGACCTGGCCGTGGTCCGGCACTTCTGCGAGCGCGTCGCGGTGATGTACCTGGGGCGGGTCGTCGAGATCGGTACCCGCCAGCAGATCTACGAGAACCCGTCGCACCCGTACACCCGGGCGCTGCTCTCCGCCGTGCCCGACGTGACCAAGCTGGGCCCGGCCGGCCGGATCAAGCTCGAGGGTGACGTCCCGTCCCCGATCAACCCGCCGTCCGGTTGCGTGTTCCGCACCCGGTGCTGGAAGGCTCAGGACAAGTGCGCGACCGAGGTGCCGCCGCTGACCGTGAAGCCGACCGGGTCGGTCGCGGCCTGCCACTTCCCCGAGGAAGGTGGCGTGGTCTGAGCGTGCCGTCCGTCTACCGGACACGGTCGTACGTCCTTCGCCGGCGAGCCCTCATCGGGCTCGCCGGCGTTGCGCTGCTCCTGGTCGGTTATGGACTGGGCCGGTGGCAGGACACGCCGGCCCCGATCGAGGTGACCGCACCCCCGTCGCCTTCGCCGTCGAAGGAGGCCGCGCCCACGACGAGCCCGCCGCCCTCGCCGACGGTCTACCAGACGATGCAGGCGGAGGCGGCGAACGCCCTCAACGGCATCCAGACGCAGGACACCGAGGACCAGGGCGGCGGGCAGAACGTCGGCTGGATCGCGTCCGGCGACTCGCTGCGCTTCGACGACGTCGACTTCGGTCCGGTCCCGGCTACCCAGCTCGAGGTGCGGGTCGCCTCGGACGCCGACGGCGGGCGGATGGAGGTGCACATCGACAGCCCGGAGAAGCCGGCGGTCGGTGCGCTGTCGGTGACCCGTACGGGTGGGTGGCAGAGCTGGCGCACCGACCTGGTGACGCTCACGCCGGTGACCGGCACGCACACCGTGTTCCTGACGTTCGTCCGTCCCGACGGCAACGAGTTCCTCAACGTCAACTGGTTGCTGCTGAAACACTGAAAGCCGCGCAGTGCGGACTGCGCGGCTTTCGGATCTTCCGGGGGGTCAGGCGGCGGCGTCCACCTCGGCCTTGAGCGGGATGCTCAGGGTCAGGACACCGTTGTCGAAACGGGCCTCGAGCCGGTCCGTGTCGAGCCTCTCGGTCAGGTTGATCTGGCGGGTGAAGGGCTCGGCGCTGGGCCCAGGGGTCCGCTGCTGCTCGTCGCTCTCGGTCTGCTTACGCGCGGCGCGCACGATGAGGACGTCGTCCTTCACCGTGACGTCGAGGTCGGCCGGGTCGACGCCGGGCAGCTCGATGTCGATGAAGTAGTTCTCATCGATCCGGTACGCGTCCAACCGGCAGCTGGAGCTGCGACCCCTGCACTCGAAGACTCGAGCGGTGAGCCGATCCAGATCCCGGGCGGTCACGCTGCCAAGCAACATGGGTGGTTCCTCCAGCGGATTCTTCTCAAGGTGAGCTTTGTGGGCCCAGAGGGAGGCAACCGGGAATCTCGCTGGGGGATTCCCGGCCGGCCCGTGACGGGGGAGACAGGGGCCGTGGGGCAGACTGCTATGCGTGCGGAAGATCTATGTCATCGGGATCGGCGCTGGTGATCCGGACCACCTCACCCTGCAAGCGGCGAAGGCGATCGGCCGTACCGACGTCTTCTTCCTGCTGGACAAGGGCGAGGCCAAGGCCGGCATGATCCGGTTGCGGGAACAACTCATGAAGGCGTACGGGCGTCCGCGTCACCGGGTCGCCGAGGGACGCGATCCGGACCGCGACCGCACGCCCAACGACTACGAGGGCACGATCGCGGACTGGCGGCACCGCCGCTCCGAGATCACCGAGAGCCTCATCGCCGAGCACCTGAAGGACGACGAGACCGGCTCGTTCCTGGTGTGGGGCGACCCGTCGCTCTACGACTCGACGATCGCGATCCTCGAGGAGATCCTGGAACGGGGCGAAACGCTTTTCGAGTACGAGGTCGTCCCCGGCATCAGCAGCGTGTCGGCGCTCGCCGCCAAGCACCGCATCGGACTGAACCGGGTCGGCCGGCCGTACCAGGTGACGACCGGGCGGCGGCTGGCCGAGGGCTGGCCGGACGGCGTGGACGACGTGGTGGTCATGCTCGACGCCCAGCAGGCGTTCGCCGGGCACCCGGAGGCCGACATCTACTGGGGTGCCTACGTCGGTACCCCCGACGAGATCCTGCGGTCCGGCCCGGTCGCCCGGGTGGGCGACGAGATCAAGGAGGTACGGACGGAGGCCCGCGCCCGCCACGGCTGGATCATGGACACGTACCTGCTGCGCCGCCGGCCTCAGGCCTGACTGCGGCGGTACTCGGTGGTGAGCGTGCGGCCCAGCTCGGCCAGCCGCGCGTCCGGCTCGGCCGCCAGGATCGCCCGGACGAAGCTCAGGTAGGCCACCCGCAGCGCGTCGTGGTCGTCCGGCGACGCGGTGAGCAGCAGCTCGTGGCTCAGCTCGGCGATCCGCCGGTAGTCGGCCGGGGTCTCCGCGGGCGGCGCCGGGATGGTGCCGGCCGGCGCCGGATCGGCGGTCGGCGCCTCCTGGTCCGGGTCGGCCATCTCGGCCCGCAGCCGTAGGTTGCCGCTGAGCATCCCGCCGGTCGCACCCTCGAAGATCGGAGCCGGTTCGAAGTCGCGGGCGATCAGGCCGGCCCCGCGCACGTTCAGCTCATCCGGGTCCAGGTCGGTGCGGACGTCGGCGTGCGGCAGCCCGAAGTAGGCGGCCAGCCGGTCCCGGATCACCGGGATGCGCGTCGACCCGCCGGACAGCAGCACCTGCTCCACCTCGGCCGGGACGAGCCCGGCCGCGAGCAGGGCGGCGCCCACGTGGTCGAGCGAGCGCTCCACGTCCGGCTCGATCATCGTCTCGAACGCGCGCCGGGTCACCGGCACGATCGCGCTGACTGTGGCGGTGAGCAGCGGCAGCGCCAGCGTGGCCGACTCGGTCACGGACAGCTCCCGCTTGCGGACCTCGGCCTCCCAGCGGATCCGCTGCCGTATGCGCGCGTCCTGGCTGAGGTCCACGTGGTGCCGCTCGCGGATCTGCCGGAGCGCGTAGGCGACGATGCGTTCGTCGAAGTCGTCGCCGCCCAGGAGCGGGTCGCCGGCCGTACCCAGCACCTCCACGATGCCCGGCCCGATCCGCACGATCGACGCGTCGAAGGTCCCGCCTCCCAGGTCGTAGATGGCGTAGGTGCCGGTGTGGTCGGTGCCGCCCAGCCCGGCCGCGGCGGCCGCCGGGTCGTCGAGCAGCCGGCGCACGTTGAGCTGGGCCAGGCCGGCCGCCTCCCGCAACGCCCGGCGCTGCGGCTCGCCCGCCGAGGAGGGAACGGTGATCACCGCGTCGTGCACCGGCACGCCGAGGAAGCCCTCCGCGTGGCGCTTGAGCTCGATCAGCAGGAACGCGCAGATCTCCCGCGGCTGGTAGGTGCGGCCACGGAACCGGATCGGCGCACCGGTGCCGAGCTCGCGCTTGACGCCGGTGATCGCGTTCTCCCGATCACCGGCCGGCGTGCGCCCCACGACGACCTGCCCGGCCCGGTTCTGCCCGACCACGGCCGGGATCCGGGCGACCACGACCACCTTGGCGCCGTCCCAGACCGAGACCGCGCACGACGTGGTGCCGAGATCGATCCCGATGACCCGATGGGGGGACGACACGTCGGATTGCTCGGTCAAGGCCGCCCCCTGTGACCAGCAGTCGTGCGCTGAGTCCTGAAGCTAACACCGCCCCAGAACTGACAACTATCGATCCGTCGGACTTCCGACGATTGCTGGACACACGGGAGGCGTCAGCCCTCGATACCGGTGGTCTCGTGCGCGGCGCCGACCGGCTTGGACTGCGGGGATCCGCGCTGCCGCAGATAGATCGCGAGGATCGCCATCGACGCGACCGCCAGCATCTCCGACTGCCAGTTCTGCAGGGTGCGGTTCCAGAAGTCGGCCTCCAGGAGGTACTTCCCCCAGGACACCGGGTCCTGCAGCTTGCTCAGCTGCTCCTCGTTGAAGGCCGCGACGCCGGCGATCGACTGCGCGGCCCAGGAGCCGAAGAAGATCGCCCCCATGGTCAGCCCGAGCGAGGTCGAGTAGATCTTGGTGCGTACGCCGCCGATCCGCGCCCACTTCGGAGAGTCGGACCGCGCGTACCGGCCGACACGCTGCTCCTCGTCGGACTCCAGGCCGGGCTTGTCGAGCGGCTTCGACTCCGGCGAGCCCCGTTGGAGCAGCCAGACCGTGAGCAGCAGGTAGAGGAAGAACTGGAGATATTCGGACTGCCAGTTCTCGGCCACGTCCGTCGCGAAGCTGGCCGAGGTCAGGTATCGGCCCAGCGAGATCGGCTCCAGGCCGGTGGCCAGCTGCTCCTGGTTGAAGTCGGCCAGCCCGGCGAACGCCTGCCCGCCCAGCGCGAGCAGGAAGAGCAGCCCGAAGACCAGACCGAGCGCGTTGTTCCGCAGGAATCGTCTCATCGGTGCAACACCCCGAGAACGGCGAAGTAGGCCAGCCCGGCGGTGACCACGACCAGCAGCAGCACGAACAGCGCCCGCATCTCAACCACCTTCGACCGCGCACTGGTAGGGACGATTGGACCGGGGCGTGCAGCCGGCCGCGACCACCCGCCAGCCGCCCGGGAACGCGGCCAGGAAGACGGTGTCGTCGTCCAGCCGCACCCGCGCCCACTGCCCGTACACGTCGGAGCCGACCACCTTGCCGGGCCCGGGCAGCTTCTTGTCCAGAATCGCCTGCTCACACGGGTCGTCCTCGGCGACCGTCTCCGCGGTGTCCGGTGCCAGCCGCGCACACGCGTCCGCGCCGTCGCCGTTCGCGACCTCGGTGAGCATGGCGAGGGCCACGTCGGTGGCGGCGTCCGCCCGATGACCCGCGGAGGCGCAGCCGGCGGTCATGGCCACCGCGACGGCGGCCGACGTCAGTAAGGCAAAGCGACGATGCACGCGCGTCAGCTTGCCCGATCGGAGGTGATCTTATGCATGATCAGTTGCCGTAGACACGCTCCGGGGTGATCAGGACGGCGGTGCGCCGCTGCTCGCGCATCACCCGGTCGTACTCGCTCCAGTCGTCGTGCGTGCCGCCGGCCGCGCTGAAGATCTCTCGCAGCAGCAGGCGCAATCCCTCGGCGTCCAGGCCCGGACGTGGGTCGTCCGGACCGGCCAGCTCGGCGGTGCCCTCCACGGTCGCCCATTGCCAGCCGGACCGGAACGTCACGGTCACCTGCGGGCGCCGTCGCAGATTGTTGAGCTTCACGCGGCCGTACGTGACGAAAGCGAGCCGGTCCCCGACGATGCCGGTGTTGACCAGCGAGGCCTGGATGGTCTGGTCGGCGCGCAGCGTCGACACCACGGCGAGCCCCGAATCCGCGCGGCTGAGCTGCCACGCCTCCGCCAAGGTAACCATGTCAGAACCGTAGTGCCTCGGCGATCGGCGTGTCGCCCGCGAACAGCTCGAAGGTCACGCCGATGGTGTCCGCGGACGCGGTGGTGAGGCAGGCGGCGAGCACGGCCGCCACGTCGTCGCGCGGGATCCGGCCGCGATTGCCGAGCGTCCGGGTGGCGGTGACCAGCCCGGTGCCCGGGTCGTCGGTGAGCCCGCCCGGCCGCACGACGGTCCAGTCCAGGCCGGTGTTCTGCACGTACGCGTCGGCCTCGGCCTTGGCTTCGAGGTACGGCACCATCGGCCCGCTCGCGCCCGCCGGGTCCTGCGCGCCGATCGACGAGACCATCACGTACCGCCGGACGCCCTGGTCGACCGCGGCGTCGGCGAGCTTGATCGCGCCACCCAGATCGACGGTCCGCTTGCGCTCGGCCCCGCTGCCCGGACCGGCCCCGGCCGCGAAGACCACGGCGTCGGCGCCCTTCACGTACGGGGAGAGCGACTCCTCCGTCTCGAGGTTTCCGATCACCGGAACCCCGCCGACCGCTTGCAGGTCGGCGCCCTGGGCCGGGTCGCGGATCAGGCCGCGAGCGGTGTGACCTTCGGCGGCAAGGAGCTTGAGAAGGCGGAGCGCGATCTGGCCGTGCCCGCCGGCAACGAGAATGTCCATGCCCCAGTCATAGCGCACCGGGCCGCCGGCCTCAGGCCGAGTCGCGGACGACCAGGGTCGGCTGGAACGTCACCGAACGCGGCAGCCGTCCCGGGGAGGTGATCTGGGCCATCAGCACCTCGGCCATCTCGGCGGCCATCTCCTCGACCGGCTGGCGCACCGTGGTCAGCAGCGGGCGGCAGTCCAGCGCGGCGCTGCTGTCGTCGAAGCCGACCACCGCCACGTCCTCGGGCACCCGGCGGCCCAGGTCCTGCACCGCGCGCAGGGCACCCTCGGCCATCAGGTCGCTGGCCACGAACAGTCCGTCGATGTCCGGGTGATCGGTCAGGAGGCGGCGGGCCGCGGCCTCGCCGCCGGCCCGGGTGAAGTCACCCTCGATCGACGGAACCCGGGTGTTGCCGTGCTCGGCGAGGCACGCCCGGTAGCCCTCCAGGCGGTCCATGCCGGACGGGATGTCCAGTGGGCCGCTGATCGTGGCCAGCCGGCGGCGGCCCAGGGACAGCAGGTGCTCGGCCGCCAGCCGGGCACCCAGGCGCTGATCGACGTCGACGAAGCTGACCGCGATCGGCGAGGTGGGCCGGGCCGAGACGACCGCCGGGATGCCCAGATCGACCACCTGCCGCGGCAACGTGTCCCGCTCATGGCTGCTGATCAGGAGCACGCCGTCGACGTGGCCCTGACGCAGATAGCGGACGACCTGGTGATGGTCGCTCGAATCGGTCGGGATCACCACCAGGTGGACGTCGTGCGGGCGCAACGCGCTGGTCGCGCCCGCGGTGATCCGGCCGAAGTACGGGTCGGTGAAGATGCGGTTCAGGAACGAATGGTTGTCCGGCCGGTCCGGCTCGCTGATCACCAGGGCCACCGAGTTGGAGCGGCGGGTGACCAGGCTGCGGGCGGCCACGTTCGGCACGTACCCGGTCTCGGCGATCGCCCGCTGCACCATCTCCCGGATCTTGGCGGCCACGCTGGGAGCGCCGTTGATCACCCGGGAGACGGTGGCGCGGGAGACTCCGGCGGCCTCGGCGACCTGATCCATCGTCGGGTGCTGCCCGCCGCGTGAGGGCCGGGAACTCATGCGGTCTGTTATAGCACCGCCCGAAGGCCGCGCGAGAGCGCTCTCACGCGGCCTGGGAGCTCGGATGCCGCCGCCGTCGGGAGCGGCGCCGGCGGCATTCGAGGTCACCTCACGGCCTCCATCGTGGTGTCGTCGGCCCTACTGATAGACGCGCACGTAGTCCACGAGCATCTGCGACGGGAACGGGGTGGTGGCGTCGACCGGGCCGGGCCAGTCACCGCCGACCGCCAGGTTGAGGATGATGTAGAACGGATGGTCGAAGATCCAGGCGCCGCGGGTGTTCTCCACGGTCTCCTTGCCGGCGTAGAAGACCTGGGTGTTGTCCAGGAAGAACTTGATGCCCTTGCTGTCCCACTCGGCGGCCCAGGTGTGGAAGTCGGCGGACAGGTCCGCGTTGCCGGCCGCCTTGTACGGCTGGCCGTATCCGCCGCCGCCGTTGTACATCGGCGCGTGCAGCGTGGAGTAGCTGGTGAACGTGTCCTTGCCCAGCACCTCCATGATGTCGACCTCGCCGTTGTACGGCCACGGGCGGCCGGTCAGGAAGTCGGCGCCCATCATCCAGAACGCCGGCCAGAAGCCCTGGCCCTTCGGCACCTTGATGCGCGCCTCGACCCGGCCGTACTGGAAGGTGAACTTGCCGCCGGTGTTCATCCGGTGCGACGTGTAGCTGCGGCCGCCGACGTTCTCCTTGCGGGCCGTCATCACCAGGTGGCCCTGGCCGTCCAGGGCCGCGTTGTCGCCGTTGGTGTAGTACTCCTGCTCGCCGTTCTGCCCGGTGCCCGGGTCGATCGTCCACTTGCTCTGGTCGACCCTCGTGCCGGACGCGCCGTTGAACTCGTCGGAGAAGACCAGCCTGGTCGCCGGGAAGGTGGGGTCGGCGGGCTTCGCGGGCGGGTTCGTCGGCGCGCCGCCGGTGCCGAAGATGCTGAACTCCCACAACGAATAGCCGTACGGGCCGCCGCGCGCGGTGCCGTACATCCGCACGTACCGTCCGGTGCCGGTCGCGTTGATCACGTCCTTGAGGCCGTCGCCGGTGGTGGTGCTGTAGATCGACGTCCAGTTCGCGTTGTCGTTCGACACCTGGATCTGGTACGCCTTGCCGTACGCCGGGTCCCACTGCAGCACCACCTGGCTGATCTGCGCGGTGGCGCCCAGGTCGACCGCGATCCAGCCGGGGTCCACCCAGCCGTTGGTCGAGCTGGTGGCCCAGCGCGAGGCCGGGTCGTTGTCGAAGGCCTTGTCCGGGCTGCACGGGTTGCAGTTGACGTCGTTCTGCCAGGTCGAGGCCGTGGCGGGCTTGTTGTAGGAGAGCAGCCGCGCGGTGCCGGTCGGCGGGCTGGACGTCGGCGGCGTGGTGGTGGTGCCGCCGGCGAAGACCTGGAACTCCCAGAACGAGTAGCCGTAGATGTCCAGCGCGCGCTGGGTCAGGTTGATGCGCACGTAGCGGGCGGTGCCGGTGACCGGGATGCTCTGCTGGCCCCCGGTGCCGGTCGTCGTGGCGTACGCCGGCGAGTAGTTGCTGCCGTCGGAGGAGAACTGGATGGTGAACGCCTTGGCGTAGGCGGCCTCCCAGTTGATCGCGATCCGGGTGACCGCGGCCGGCGCGCCCAGGTCGACCTGGAACCACTGGCTCGCGGAGAAGGCGCTGGCCCAGCGGGTGCCGTTGTTGCCGTCGACGGCCTCGCCGGGCAGGTAGGCGCCGGCGGCCTCGGTGGACGACGCGGTGGCGGGTTTGCCCTGCGACACCACCACCTCGGCGGCGTCGGCGGACTGGCTGGTGGTCGCGGTGAGGAATGCCGCGAGCAGGCCGGCGAGGCCCGCGGTGAGTGCTGCGAATCGGGCGGGGGACAGCCGTCGGTGGCGGGTCCCGAGCCCGGGGGCCGGGGATGACATGGGCGACTCCTGGGGATGTGTCGGAGCGGTTTCCGGTCGGGGAACCGGGGCGTGAAAGCGCTCTTTGATTCGACACTGTGAACCGCTTGTTCGACGCCTGTCAATGCCTGGTGACGGGCCGGGAAGCGCTTCCCAGGTGGGAGTCGGTTCCGGAACTCGCCGCTATCCGAGGGCCTTGCGGGCGGCGGCGAGGATGCGGTCGGAGATCTCCGAGCCGGCCGTCGCGCGGGCCAGGATCATGGCGCCGACCATGGTGCTGACCGCGGCCAGGTCCTCCTCGCCGCCGGCCTCGAAGGCGGCCGGCTGGGCGCTGACCCACGCGATCCGCGCCGAGCTGGCGCCGCGGGGCATCACGGTCTCGGCGGCCCACGTCGGATTCATCGACACCGACATGGTGGCGCACGTGCAGGGCTTCCCGAAGAACGACGCCGCGCGGGTGGCCGAGCTGGCCCTGGACGGCGTGGCCGCCGGGCAGGCGGAGATCCTGATCGACGACTACACGCGAAGCGTCAAGGCCGGCCTGTCGGAGTGACCCGCGGCACCGAGCGCGGCGGGGTGGACGGCCCGGTCGCCTCAGTACTGTCTATCCATGGCAGATGATCAGTTGTGGGATGTCATCGCGGCGGGCCACCTCGGCACCGTCGCGACGATCAAGCGGGACGGGCGGCCACAGCTGTCCGACGTCAGCTACATCGCGGGTGCCGACCGGCTGATCCGCTTCTCCACCCGGAACTCCCTGGCGAAGGTGCACAACCTGCGCCGCGACCCGCGGATCAGCATCAAGGTGACGGCGCCGGGCGGCTGGGGCTACGCGGTGGCCGAGGGCGTGGCGTCGTTCAGCGAGGTCGCGACCGAGCCGGCGGACGCCACGGTCGAGGAGCTCATCGAGGTGTACCGGCTGATCGCCGGCGAACACCCGGACTGGGACGACTACCGCCGGGCGATGGTCGCCGACGGCCGTCTGGTGGTCCGCCTCCACGCCGACAAGGTCTACGGCTGGATCGCGGGCTGAGTTTCCCGGTCTGTCCTTGCTGAATACGCGGCGAGGCGCTGCCGGGCCGCCGGCCCGGCAGCGCCACGCCGTCGGTGCCTACAGCTTTGCGCACTGGC
>NZ_CAKUCL010000018.1 GCF_934643405.1 uncultured Actinoplanes sp. | reverse complement strand
GGCCCGCTGCGCATGATCGGCAGAAGCAGTGGCTGCTCGACCCGGGCGATCCGCTGTTCCGGGTGATCGGTGGCAACGCGGCGAAGCGGCGGCAGATCGACGCTTTCCTGCGCGCGTTGGAGGCGACGCTGCCCGCGAAGTTGCCGTCGCCCCTGCGCGTCGTCGACCTGGGCTGCGGAAACGCGTACCTGACCTTCGCGGCGTACCGCTATCTGGCCGGGCGCGGCGTTGCGGTTCAGGTCGTCGGGGTCGATGTGCGTGAGGACCAGCGCGTACGGAACTCGGCCGTGGCCGAGGAGCTCGGCTGTGCCGACGACGTGACGTTCGTGGCGGGGACGATCGAGGAGGCGTCCCTGCCGTTCGAGCCGGATCTGGTGCTGGCGTTGCACGCGTGCGACACCGCGACCGACCAGGCGCTGGCTCGCGCCGTGCATTGGTCGGCGCAGTGGGTGCTGGCCGCGCCGTGCTGCCACCACGACATCGCCGCCCAGCTCAAGGGCCAGTCCGCGCCGGCGCCGTTCACCGAGCTGACCCGCCACGCGATCATGCGGGAACGCTTCGCCGACGTCCTGACCGATTCGCTGCGCGCGTCGTTGCTGCGGCTCAACGGCTACAAGGTCGACGTCGTCGAGTTCATCGACTCCGCGCACACGCCGCGCAACCTGCTGCTGCGTTCCCGCCGCACCGACGCTCCCCCGACCGATTCCCAGCGCGCCGAGTACGAGTCGCTGACCGCTCAGTGGGGCGTGACGCCGGCCCTGGAGAAAATGCTCAGCTGATCACCGCCGTCCACTCGGCGGTGTGCACCTTCCCGGCGACCTGGAAGTCGAAGAACATCCGATAGGTCCCCGCGCTCGGCATGGCCACCCAGAACTTGACCTTGCCGTCGACCAGTTGCGCCTCCGGGTGCACGTGGACGTACCCGAGATCCCCTTGGCGCATCACGACGAGGTGCCCGAAGGCGGCCAGGTACGGCTCGAGGGCGGCGGGCCTGCCGTCCGGCCCGGTGACGTCGACCAGCATGGGCTGGATGGAGGTGGTGCCGGCGGTGCCTTCGTACGCAACCGTGAACCCGTCCACCACACTGGACCGGCTCGCCGCCGGAAGCACCGTGGGCGAGTAGTTCCCCGCCACGGTGAGGTCGCCGCCGAGCGTGGTGGCGATCTGCTGCCCACCGACGACCGCCGTGAAGTCGGCGATCATCCGGTACATCCCCGGCTCGGCGAGCGTGAGGTCGATCCCCCAGGTCCCGTCGGGCGCCATGGTGGGGTGCAGATGCTGGAACCCGCTCAGATCCCGCCGCACCACGACGAGATGCAGAAGCTTGTCATGCACCAGGGCGTAGGTGGTGACGGCGGCCCCGCCGCTCCCCACGATCCGGAACTCCAGGCGTTGTTTGCGCCCGGCCGTGAACGCGCTTCGCGCCGGAACCAGCGTCAGCCCTGCGGAGCTGAGCGAGAGCCCGCCCACGGCGGCGGCCATGGGTTGCGAGACGCCGCCTTGGCTGACGGTGCCGTCGGTGTTGTGCACGTGCGGCTGGTTCTCGTCGACGGCCATCCCCGCCATGGGCGCCCCGGTGGCGCCGCCACCGGTCGGAGGAGCGGTGGCCGAGGCAGCGCCGCTGTTGAGCCGTCCGAGCCCGTATCCCGCGAAGAGCACCACAACGAGAAGCGCCCCATACGCGGCAACCCGAAACCCGGCCCGGTTACCCGTCGGGCTCTCGGCGGCCGGCGTCAGGACGTCGTCGACCGTCGAGCTGTCGCCGGCGGAGGCCGCCCCATGGGCGGCATGAGGTTGACCGACACGGCGGTCGTCGGCGCTGACCTTGGCATCCGCGCCGGCGTCGGTGCTGACCTTGGCGTCCGCGCCGGCGTCGGCGTTGGTGCTGACCTTGGCGCTCGCGCCGGCGTCGGCGTCAGGCGGCGCTGTCTCGTCGCGGCCGAGGGCCCAGAGCCGCCGACCCTTCGGCGCCTGCGCGGCTTCGCCGGCCGGTGGATTCACCGCGCCGGGGCCGCCGCGCTGGGCTGCGCCGCTGCCGTCAGGCATGGGCGAGCTCGTAGCCGGCCTCGTCCACCGCCGCGCGCACCGCCTCGTCCTCCAAAGGGGCCTCGCTGGTCACGGTCACGGCGCCGGACGACAGGTCGATCTGCACGTCCGCCACGCCCGGCAGGGCGGAGATCTCACCGGTCACCGCCTGCACGCAGTGCGAGCAGGTCATGCCGGTCACGGTGTACGTGTTGGTCACAGCCATGGGAATGCCTTTCGGGAACAGCCGTCAGGAACGGACGAGCCGGGCGATCGCATCGGACGCCTCTTTGACCTTGGCGCTCGGGTCACCGGCGCGCGCGGCGTCGACGACGCAGTGCGCCAGGTGGTCCTCGAGCAGGCCGACCGCCACCGCTTGCAAAGCACTCTTCGCGGCGGAGATCTGGGTCAGGACATCGATGCAGTACGTGTCCTCGTCGACCATGCGCTGAAGACCCCTGATCTGGCCCTCGATGCGCCGCAGGCGCCCGAGCAGCGCAGCCTTGTCACCGGAGTATCCGTGCGGTCCATGCTGGGGCGTCGAGTCATCGGACATGCGGCCAGCATACCCCCTCCCCGTATAACCTCCGCTCCCCGCCGGGGATCAGCCCGCGACCGCAAGCGCCAGCGGCAACACCCCCTCCGCACCGGCGCGCCGCAGCGCCCGGCCGGCCATCGCCATCGTCCAGCCCGAGTCGACCCCGTCGTCGACCAGGAGCACCGGGCCGCCCAGACCGGCAAGCGCCTGGGCCGCCTCCGCCGGCACCGTGAAGGCGTCGTGCAGGGCCCGGACCCGCTGCGCGCTGTTGCCGCGCGCACCCTCCTGCGGGACGTGGGACGACTCCACGCGGCCGAGCAGGGGAAGCCGGCCCACCCGCGCGATGTGCTCCGCCAGGCTGTGGACGAGCTGTGGATGACGCCGGGATGCCACCTCGACCACCGCCGCCGGCCGCTGCGGCCACGCATCCTCGCCGTGCGCCCATGCCTTGAGGATCTCGACGACGGCCCCGGCCAGCTCGTCCGGGATCGGCGCGTCCGGCGCCTCCGGAGCGGCCACGCCTCGCAGGCGACTGCCCCAGCCCAGATCGGAGAATCGGCCGACGGCCCGGCCCGGGTCGATCTGCTCGCCCGGCGGAATCTTGCCCTTGAGCGAGATGCCGACCGCGGCCAGGCCGGTGGGCCACATGCGTTTCGGGGCGATCTCAACGCCGGGACGGCCCAGGAAAGCCCCGGCCGCCGCCAGCGACGCCGTGGAGACCTCGGCATCGAACAACGGCCCGGCACAGTTGTCGCACCGCCCGCACGGCGCCGCCTCCGGATCGTCCAGGCAGCGGCGCAGGAATTCCATGCGGCAAGCACTCGTACCGGCGTACTCAATCATGGTTTTCTGCTCTGCCGAACGTGCCTCGGCGACGCGCCGCAGCCGTGCCGCGTCGTACGTCCACGGTTCCCCGGTCGCGAGCCAACCGCCTCGTGTCCGCCGCACGGCGCCGTCCACGTCGAGCACCTTGAGCATCATCTCCAGGCGGTTGCGCCGCAGGTCGACCAGCGGCTCGAGCGCTTGGGTCGACATCGGACGGTCGGACGCCAGATTGGCCAGCACCGAACGCACCTGGTCCTCCGGCGGGAACGCCAAGGAGGCGAAATAGCGCCAGATCGAGGCGTCCTCCGGGCCGGGCAGCAACACCACCTCGGCATGCTCGACGGCCCGGCCCGCGCGACCCACCTGCTGGTAATACGCGATCGGTGAGGGCGGCGCCCCGAGATGCACGACGAATCCGAGATCGGGCTTGTCGAACCCCATGCCCAGCGCGGACGTCGCCACCAGCGCCTTGATCTTGTTGTCCAGCAGATCCTGCTCGGCGACGCGGCGCTCGGCGTCCTCGACCTGACCCGTGTACGACGCGACGGCGAACCCTCGCGACCTCAGGAAGTCGGCGGTCTCGGTGGCTCCAGCGACGGTGAGTGTGTAGATGATGCCCGAGCCCGGCAGCCGCTCCAGGTGGTCGGCGAGCCAGGCCAGCCGATGCGCCGGATCGGGCAGGTCGAGCACGGCCAGCCGGAGCGAGTCGCGATCGAGCGGGCCCCGGAGCACCAGGGCGTCACCCAGCTGGTCGGCGACGTCGGCGGTCACCCGCGCGTTAGCGGTTGCGGTGGTGGCGAGCACCGGCGTACGGGAAGGGAGGCCGGCCAGGAAGGTGCGCAGGCGCCGATAGTCCGGGCGGAAGTCGTGACCCCAGTCGGAGACGCAGTGTGCCTCGTCGACCACCAGCAGACCGGTGCTCGCGGCCAGGCCGGGCAGCACGTTGTCGCGGAAGTCGGCGTTGTTGAGGCGCTCGGGACTGATCAGCAGGACGTCGACCGAACCGGCCCGGATCTCGTGCTCGATCTCGGACCACTCGTCGAGATTGGCCGAGTTGATCGTGCGCGCGTGAATGCCCGCGCGGGCGGCGGCGTCGACCTGGTTGCGCATGAGCGCGAGCAGCGGCGAGACGATCACCGTGGGCCCGGCCGCCGAGCCGCCGGCCCGCAGCAGCGCGGTCGCGACGAAATAGACCGCCGATTTGCCCCACCCGGTCCGTTGCACGCACAGCACCCGCCGGCGGTCGACGGTGAGCGCCTCGATCGCGCACCACTGATCCTCGCGGAGCACCGCCTGCTCACCCGCGAGCCGGCGCAGCACCTCCTCGGCGCGCTCGCGCACCGCGGCTCGTTCGGCCGTACCGGCCGTCATCCCAGTCGTCTCGGTCACCCGGCATGTCTATCAGCCGGGACCGACAGAACCGCGAGTTATCCACAGGACGGGGTTATCCACAGGCGGAACAAGAATCTGCCCGCGGCCCCGCTCGGCCGGTGCAGAATCGGCGCGTCCGCAGCGGAAGGGGCCGGATATGACAACGCGCATCACGTCACCTCATGAAGCGATCAGCAGGTGGCCGGCCGTGCCGGCCGGTCCGCCGCGGGGAGCTCCGAGGCACAGCGAGCCGGGAGGGCAACCGAGCCGGGAGGGCAACCGAGCCGGGAGGGCAACCGAGCCGGGAAGGCAACCGAGCTGGGAGGGCAAAGCGACTCTCGAGGGCGAAGCAGCTTTCGGCGTGGGCGATACGCGCCAGCCGGTCCGCGAGTCGAGTCGCGGATCCCCGAGCTGGGCGAATGCTTGACAACTTTTCTTGTCGGTGGGAGTCTCGAAGCATGTCGAAGACGATTGCCGAGAAGCTGCTGATCAAGCCGAACACCACGGTCTGGCTCTCCGACCCCGCGCATCTGCCACTGCTCACGCCGATGCCCGACGGCGTGCGGGAGGTGGATTCGCCCGCTACGGCGAGCACCGCGGTGCTGTGGGCGCAGGACGCGGCGAGCGTCCGCGAACAGCTCGAGAAGCACCGCGCCGACCTGGCGAAGCCGGGCGTGTTCTGGGTCGCCTACCCGAAGGGCAACAAGACCGACATCAACCGGGATTCGCTCTGGCCGATCGTCGCCGACTACGACATGCGGCCCTGCGGCCAGGTGGCGATCGACGACCGCTGGTCGGGCCTGCGCTTCCGCCCGAACAAGGAGGGCGAGGGCCGCTTCACCGGCGGCGCCAAGTAGGCGCCGCCGGCCCATTTGCGGAACAGGCCAAGCGCCGAGCACGCGGGCGGGCGCAAGCCGGGGCCGGGGCCAAGGCCGACGGCCACGGCATGCGGGCGCACGGCGAGGAGGACGATGCCCTGGTCAGCGACCCAGGACGGTGCCGCCGTTGACGTTGATGATCTGGCCGGTCACGAAGCTGCCGCCGGGGCCCACCAGCCAGCGGACGGCCTCGGCGATGTCCTCGGGCTGGCCGGCGCGCTTGACCAGG
Source organism: uncultured Actinoplanes sp. (assembly GCF_934643405.1). Classification (GTDB taxonomy): domain Bacteria; phylum Actinomycetota; class Actinomycetes; order Mycobacteriales; family Micromonosporaceae; genus Actinoplanes. The sequence goes on along the minus strand of NZ_CAKUCL010000018.1, from coordinate 46,507 downwards.
GTGGAGTCCACGCGGGTGCGGTGGCCTTCGGGGGTCATGCGGCCGTCGAAGAACTCGCTGTTGGTGATGTAGCCGGGGGAGATGACGTTGGCCGTGATGCCCTGTTCGCCCAAGGAGGTGGCTAGGGTCAGTGCGTAACCGTGCAGGGCCGCCTTGGCTGCCGAGTAGGGGCCTCCGCCGCCGCGCTGGGCGGCGATCGAGCTGGTCAGGATGATGCGGCCGCCGGGGCGGCGGAGCCGGGGAAGCATGGCCGTGGTCATCAGCGCGGCGGACAGGACGTTCGAGTCGAAGGTCGCGCGCCAGACCGCCGCCACATCGTCCAGGGTGGACTCCTCGCCGGAGATGAAGGCGCCGGCGTTGTTGACCAGGACGTCCAGGTCGCGGCTGCCTACGGCCTCGACGACCGCGGGGATCTGGGCGGGGTCGGAGACGTCGGCGGTGACGGCGGTCGCCTGCGGGCCGATCCACTTCACCGCGTCGGCCAGCACGTCGGGGCGGCGGCCGACGATGATGACGTCGTAGCCCTCGCCCGCGAGCATGCCCGCCGCCGATCGGCCGATTCCCGTACCGCCACCAGTGACCACCGCAAGCCTTGACATGGATCGACCCTAACGACACCGGACACCGCGGTGCCGAGACCCGGCCAACCCACGCGAGCCAGGACACACGTCACACGACGTCACGTGATCGGGCGGTCTGCGGCGGACCGGATGGGACGCCACGCGACGACGGCTATCAGCGCCATCGCCACGGCTGCCGTCGCGTAGGTGGCGACCAGGCCGTACGCGGCGGCCACCGCACCGCCCAGCAGCGAACCCAGGGCCGCGCCACCCAGCTCGAGCAGGGCGTACACGGCGGCGATGCGGCCGTACATCTCCGGCGGCACGTCCCGCTGGCGGATCGTTGTCACGATCACGCCCCAGACCGTCGCGTGCGCGCCGAACACCACGATCATCGCCGCGGCCACCCACGGGTCGCGGGTCAGCGCCAGCGTCGCGTGCAACGCCACCTCGATCAGCAACCCGGCCCGCAACAGCGGCGACGAACCGAACCGGCGGATCAGCCGCGGCGCCACCACCGTGCCCAGCAGGCCACCGGCGGCGAACGCGGTCAGCAGGAACCCGTATCCGACGTCGGACAGCCCCAGCCGGGCGTGTGCGTACAACACGAAGATGGCGAACGCGGCCGAGAACACCACGTTCCCGACCGCCATCGTCAGCGCGAGCGTCCGCAGCAAGCGGTGCCGCGCGAGCCAGCGGACACCCTCGGCGATGTCCGCGCGCAGCCGCCGGCGCGGCGACCCGGCCGGCACCGCGCGGATCCCGGCCACCAGCGCGGCGGACAGACCGAACGTCACCGCGTTCAGGCCGAACGGCACGGCCGCGGCCACAACGAACAACCACGCCCCGAACGGCTTCGCGGCGAACTGGTTCAGGACGGTGAAGTTCGCGTACATCAACGAATTGGCCCGCGGCCGCAGCTCCGGCGCCACGAGAGCCGGGACGAACGCCGCCGAGGCACTGTCCGCCAGCGTCTCCCCGGTGCCGAGCACGAAGAAGACCGCGTAGATGAGGGGCACCGAGGCCCACCCGCTCAGCACGGCCGCGGACAGCAGCGTCAGGGCCGACCCGCGGACGATGTTGACCGCGACGACCAGGCGACGACGGTCCAGCCGGTCCGCCCACGCGCCGCTGATCAGGGCGAACAGCAGCCACGGCAGCTGCTGGGCGAAGACCGCTCCGGCCACCGCGGCCGGGTTCGTGGTGAGCGACGCGACCAGCAACGGCCCGGCCGCGACCGTGACGCCGTCCCCCAGGTTGGCGACGGCTGAGGACAGCCAGAGTTTCCGGAAATCGAGCGTGAGAAGGGCACGCAAAACAAGCTCCTCGGACGGAGGGAAACGGTCGTTGGGAGACCGCCCCGAGGCGAGGAGTGACCAGCCGCGATCAGGAAGCGGCGCGTCCCCGCGTCGAGGCGAGAACCGTCACCGTGCCGAGTTGCATGCTCATCCCCCGTCGTCCGGAAGTGGGCCCTCGACGTTAGCGGCCGGCCGGAACCGGCGCGATGGAATAAGCCCGGACAGCAGTTCGACCTTGCACCGGTGGCCGTCGAGGGTGAAGGCCAGCGGTAACGCGTTGTGGCCCTGGTAGTCGCCGCGCAGCGTGAACGACTGAAGCCGGCCCTGACCCTTCGCGACCACCTTGCGACCTTTCTGGGTGACCGCCTTGGGTCGGCCGGTCAGCCGCTGCGACCCCGGGTACGAGAACTGCACCCGCCACGGGGATCGGGCCACCTCCTCGGCGGCGGTCACGGTCAGCACGGCTTCGTAGGAGCTGCCCGAGTCGAGTCGCAAGTGGTAGCGGACGGCGCACACCGGCGCGGCGGCCACTGTCGCGGGCCCGGCCGCCTGTGCCTGCCGCTCCTCCGGCGGCTCCCGGCCGATCGACCAGGTCAGCCCACCCGCAGCGAGCAGCGCCGCGGCGGCGAGCACGACCCGGGCACGGCCGGCAGAACGGCCCCCGCCGGCGAAACCGCCGCCCCCGGCAAAGAGGCCACCCCCGGTGACAGCGCCGCCCCGGGCGAAAACGCCACCCCCGGCGAAAAGGCCACCGCCGAGCGGCCGCACCCGGCCCATCCGCAGCATCCGGGCCAGCTTCAGACCGGCCCGCAGACGCAGCAACCCCAGCGCGGGAGCCGGCCGAGGCACGACGAACCGCCCCACGACGGGCGAGTCCCGCGCGCTCAACGGCGGAATGATCGGCTGCATCCCCACCTCGGCGGCCAGCGCCCGAGCCACCTCAGCGGCCCCCGGCCGGTCCGCCGGACTCTTCGCGAGGCATCGCAGGCACAGGTCCCGTACGGAAGCCGGAAGCCCGGCCAGCGACGGCAGCGGATCCGGATCGGCATAGAGGTGGGCCCGCAGCGCCTCCGCCGTTGTCTCCGCAGGCCAGGGCAGTCGCCCGGTGAGCGCGCGATACAGCAGCAGGCCCAGCGCGTACACGTCGGTCGCCGTCGAGACCTGCGATCCGCCCAGCCGTTCCGGGGCCAGATAGGCCGGCGTCCCGAGCAGGCTCCCGTCCGGCGCGGCGTCGCGCTGACCGACGATCGCCGAGATGCCGAAGTCGACAACCTTCGATCCGGAGCCGGTCAGCATCACGTTGGCCGGGGTCACGTCCCGGTGCACCACCCCGCGCGCGTGCGCCGTGGCCAGCGCGGACGCCACCTCGGCCGCCAGGGTCACCGCCTCCGGCCAGGGCAGCGGCCCCTGCCGGGCGATCCGGGCGGAGACCGACTCGCCGTCGTTGAGCTCCATCACCACGTACGGAACGGTCAGCCGAGCGTCGAGCGGGGCCTCACCGAAGTCGAAGATGCCGGTGATGTGCGGGTGGCAGAGACGAGCGGCCGCCAGCGCCTCCTGCCGTAGCCGGTCACGGAACGCCCGGTCGTCGGCCAGCCGGGGCGACAGCACCTTGACCGCCACGGACCGGCCCAGTGTCTCGTCGTAGCCGCGCCAGACCACCGACATGCCGCCCGTACCGAGCTTCTCGACGAGGCGGTAACGCCCACCCAGGAGAGACCGCCGCATGTGCCGATTGTGACCCGCGAGGCACGCGGCCAAGTCCCGCACGCGAAAACCCGTGGACAAAACCTAGCGGGAGAGCAGCTGGTCCACCGGCGCGTAGTCGTCGGTCAGCACCCGCGCCCCCCGCGCGTACGAGGCGCCAGTGAGCAGCGTGACCGGCTCCTCCACCTGCCCCAATCGCGCCCGCAGCCCGGACGGCAACGGGCTGCGGGACGCCACGATCACGAAGTTGGACCCCACCTGACCGTCCAGCGCGTCCTGCGGGGCGATCAGGGCGACGTGCGGGAAGACAGACGCCACGGTCGCCAGCTCGGAGCGGATGAACCGGTCCGGCGGATAGTCGATCACGTTCTGCGCGTACACCCCGTCGTCCCGCAGCACCCGCGAGATGTCCTGCATCATCTCCTTGGTCGCCAGGTGCCACGGCACCACGAGATGCCCGAACGCGTCCCCCACGACCAGGTCGTACGCCGCATCCCGCTGGGCGGCCACCCCGACGCGCGCGTCCCCGACCCGCACCCGCAGGTCGGGCCCGGTCCTCAGGCCCAGCGAGCGCTCGTCGAGCGACACCAGGCCGCCGTCGAGCTCCAGCACCAGCTGGTCACTGCCCGGCCGGGTCGCGCGAAGGTACGCCGGCATGGTGAAACCCCCGCCGCCCAGGTGCAGCGCCTGGACGGGACCGGGATTCAGCACGTCCGCCACGGCGCCGAGCCACTGCACGTACGCGAACTCCAGATGCCGTGGATTCCCGAGGTCGACGTACGAGTGGCGGGCCGAGTTCAAGATCAGCGTTCGCCCACCCGGCGTCGCGGGATCGGGCGAGACCCGGGCGCAGTGGTACGCGGTTTCGATGTCGCAGGGATCAGGCCCGAACGCCCCCAGCCCGGCCGCCACCAGCCCGAGCCCCGCCAGCGCCGCCGTGATCGACGGCTTGGCCAGCCACCGGCGCAGCCACCATCTGAGGACCAGACCGGAGGCCGCCAGCAGGAGCGCCAGGCCCAGGATGATCCACTTCGTGGGCACCGCGGCGACGAAGATGAACCCCGTGGCCAGCGTCGCGGTGATCGCGCCGAGCGTGCCGATGCTGGACAGCCGGCCGACCACCGACCCGGTCCGGTTCAGGTCGCTGAGCTGGAGCTTGACCACCATCGGGCTGATCGTCGAGAGCAGGAACGCGGGCACGAAGACGGCGAGCGCGGCCAGCAGCAGCACGGCCGGCGCCGCACCGCCGCGCAGCCATTCGCCGCCGTACCGCACCAGCGGCAGGGTGACCGCGGTGCCGATCGCCGCCAGCACCAGGGCGGGCGCCAGCAGGACCCGGGGGTCGAACCGGTCCGCGAGCCGGCCCCCGACCCACGTCCCGTACGCGATCGCCGCGAGCGAGATGCCGATGACCGAGCTCGAGACCTGAAGCGTCACGCCCACGTAGGGCCCGACGAGCCGCAACGCGACGATCTCCAGGACCAGCACGGCGCCGCTCGCCCCGAAGACCAGGGCCGTGGCGAGGCCGGACGGAAGTGACCGGGGCGCGTTGTCCATCGCCGGATGGTATCGGCGCGACGCTCAGATCATGGACAGGTGCACGTGGTTGGTGTGGACGACCGACGGACCGCCGGAGGCGCTGTACGCCTTCCAGCCCGTTCCCGGTTGCCAGATCTGCCGGTCCCAGATCACGTAGAGGACGCCGAGACGATCGGCGTTCTTCACGAAGTACGCCGCCAGCCGGTCTCCGTACGCCTTGTCGCTGCCGGTCGCGGCCGCGTCCTTGAAGGTGGACGCGTTCGCCGAGAAGTCGCAGGCCCGGCCCTTGGGATGCTCGCCGGAGTCGCGCTGGCTCCAGCACACCGTGTAGTGGGTGAACCCGTCGGCGCGGGCCTCCTGGTACGCGTGCAGCGTGCGCGGTGTGATGCACCCCGTGCTGGTCGGGTCGTTGACCGTGCAGGACTCCTTCGGCCAGGAGCCGTCGGAGTTGCGCGGGGCCGGCTTGGCCAGCGCCGAACTCGCCGAGACGAAGCCGCCGGAGTCGCCGCCGCCGCCGATGCTGCCGAGCGCCAGCTCCGCCTCTTTCTTCTTCTTGGTCAGCGCGGCGACCTGCTTCTGCTGCTCGGCGATCTCCTTGTCGATCTCGGCCTTGGCCTGCCTGGCCTTGGCGAGATCGTCCCGGTATTGGGTGAGGACCTGGCCGTCGAGCTGGGCCATCATGTCGAGGCGCTGCACGCGCTCCAGGAAGAGGTCGGGCGAGCTGGAGTCGAGCAGCATCGACATCGTGCTGGTGCGGCCCATCCGGTAGGACCGGTTGGCGATCGTGCCCACCTGCGACTCGAGCGACTTCGCCGACGCCTCGGACCTCTTCACGACGTCCTGCAACTGGGCCTGGCGCTTCTTCGAGTTGTTCAGTTTCCGGATCGCCTCGGCCTGCCCCTTGGCGGCGGACTCGAGGGCGTCGTGCAGCGTCTTGCTGCCGCCCTCCGGATCGGTCGGCGCGGCCGAGACCGGCGCACCCACGAACACCACACAAGCGGTCACGACCAGCGCGAGGACGGCGCTGAGCCGCCGCAGGAAAGCCGCCGCCACGGATTACCTCCCATGAGTGAGCGCGGGAACTTTACCGCGCCGCACGGGAGATTCGCAGATGCTTAAGCCGCGCTTAAGTAGCGGAGTATCCACCATCGACGAAGAGTGTCTGACCGGTCACGGCAACCGCCGCGTCGCTGGCCAGGAAGACGGCACATGCACCAGAATCCTCCGGTACGCCGTTTCTCCCGATCATGGTGCGAGCGGCGTGCCGGTCGGCGACCGCGGGATCGGCGAAGACCGGCTCGGTCAGTGGAGTGTGGACGACGCCGGGGGCGATCGCGTTGCAGCACACGCCCCGCCTCGACCACGCCTCGGCCTGCGACCGGGTCAATGCCACCAGTCCCGCCTTGGCCACGCCGTAGGCACCGCTGTTCCCGTACGCGCGGAAGGCCTGCTGGGAGACGACGTTGATGATGCGTCCCCAGCCGCGCTCGGCCATCCGCGGCCCGAACGCCTGACCGAGCAGGAACGGGGCGTCCAGATTGGCCGCCATCGTGATGTCCCAGTCGTCTTCGGTGAGCTCGTCGAGGGGCGGCCGTCGATTGACCGCGGCCGAGTTCACCAGGACGTCCGGTGTCCCGTACGCAGCAAGGATCTTGTCGCTCGCCGTGGTGACGGCCGTCCGGTCCGCCAGATCCGCCGAGACCGCGTGCCCTTCCACCCCGAAACCTCGCAGCTCCGCGATGACCTCGGCCATCGGCGCCGGACGGCGGGCCACCAGCACGATCCGCGCGCCGGCCCGCCCGAGAGCGATCGCCATCGCCCGGCCGATGCCGGAACTCCCCCCGGTCACGACCGCAGTACGGCCGCCAAGACCGAAGACCCCCTCCAGGTAAGTCCGCACGCCGCCTCCTCAGAGAAACGAAAGATCGGGAAAAAGCGTGTTGCGGACCGTGCGCCAGATGTCGTCGTTCGCCGCGACCAGCAACCCCTTCTCCGGGTGAGCGGGCTGGTAGGGGTTGCCGTCGAGATGCCGGACCGTGCCACCGGCCTCCCGCATGATCAGCGAGCCGGGCACGTGGTCCCAGGGCAGCACCCGCCAGAACAGCCCGAACTGCTGCTCGTCGGTGGCGATCGCCGGGTACTCGTAACCGGCGCAGTGATGCCCCTGCGTCACCTCGAGGAAGGCGGGGGCGTGCTGGTCGGCCTCGTCCCGCAGCAGCGGCGGCAGGTATTTGCGGGCGACCACGCCGCGCAGCTCGCCGGGAACCGGGTCGTCCGTCCGCGTCTTGACCCGTACCCCGTCGCGGTAGGCGCCCGAGCCGGCCTCGGCCACCGTCAGGTGATCGCCGACCACGTCGAGGATCCACGACGCGACCGGCTCGCCGTCCTGCATCAGCGCGACCATCACCGCGAACGGCGTCTTGCCCGCCGCGAAGTTGTTGGTGCCGTCGACCGGGTCGACGATCCACACCGCACCGCCGTCGCTCATCCGGTCGAGGACGGACGGATCGGCCGCCACCGCCTCCTCGCCGACCACCTCGGAGCCGGGCAGCAGCGCGGTGAGCCCACGGGTGAGCGCCTTCTCGGATTCCTTGTCGGCGACCGTGACGAGGTCGCCGGGCGACTTCTGATGGATGTCGCCGGAGTTCAGATGCCGGAAGCGCGGCAGCACGACGGTCGCCGCGACCTCCCGGACCAGATCGGCTACCTGATCAAGCACGCGGCGGCAACTTCACGACGCTGACGAAGAACTCGTCGATCTGCTTGATGACGGCGATGAAGCGGTCGAAGTCGACCGGCTTCGTGACGTACGCGTTCGCGTGCAACTGGTAGCTGCGCAGGATGTCCTCGTCGGCGGCGGACGTGGTCAGCACCACCACCGGGATGCGGCCCAGCTGGTCGTCCTTCTTGATCTCCTCCAGCACCTCGCGGCCGTCGCGGCGGGGCAGGTTGAGGTCGAGCAGGATCAGGTCGGGGCGGACCGCGTTCGCGTACTCGCCCTCGCGGCGGAGGTAGGCCAGGGCCTCCGCGCCGTCGGAGACGACGGTGAGCCGGTTGCGGACCTTGTGCTCCTCGAACGCCTCCTGGGTCATCAGCACGTCGCCCGGATCGTCCTCGACCAGCAACACCTCGATCGGTGTGCCGTCGGCCCGAAGAGCTGTCATGCCGTGACCTCTTTCCGCGTCTCCTGGGCCGGGACCGTCGCCTCCGGCTCGGGCACCCCCGGAATCACCGGAAGCGTGAAGTTGATCGAAGTGCCTTCCTCGACGTCGAGGTCCAGCCAGATCCGACCGCCATGGTATTCGACGATTTTCTTGACGATGGCCAGGCCGATGCCGGTGCCTTCGTACGCGTCCCGCGCGTGCAGCCGCTGGAAGATCACGAACACCTTGTCCGCGAACTCGGCCTCGATGCCGATGCCGTTGTCCCGGACGTTGATCTGCCACTCGTCGCCCTCGCGCCGGGCGGTCACCCGCACCACCGGCGGCACGTCCGGGCGGCGGAACTTCAGCGAGTTGCCGATCAGGTTGACGAACAGGGTGGTGAGCAGCGGCTCCTCGCCCTCCACCGTGGGCAGCTCGGTCCAGCTGATCTCGGCTTCGTCGCCGGCCCGGACCTCCAGCTGCGACCGCACCTCGCCGAGCACCTTGTTCAGGTCGACGTCGGTGAAGCCCGCGGTCAGCCGGCCGATCCGGGAGAACGCCAGCAGGTCGTTGATCAGCCGCTGCATGCGCTGGGCGCCGTCGACGGCGAACGCGATGTACTGGTCGGCGCGCTCGTCGAGCTGGCCCGAGTAGCGCCGCTGGAGCAGCTGGCAGAAGCTGGCCACCTTGCGCAGCGGCTCCTGGAGGTCGTGCGAGGCCACGTAGGCGAACTGCTCGAGGTCGCGGTTCGACCGGGTGAGCTCCTCCGCCTGAGCCTTGAGCTGCTCGTTCACCCATTCGATCTGGCCGCGCGCCTCGCGCACCTCGGCGAGCTCGTCGGCGATCTTGCGGCGCATGCCGTCCACGTCGCCGGCCAGGCTCACCAGTTCGGGCGACCCGCTGCTCTCGATGTGCCGGGTGTAGTCGCCGTCCGCGACCCGCCGCACCTGCTCGGCCAGATCGACGACCGGGCGGCTGACCAGCCGGTCGAGCAGCAGCAGGAGGAGCGCCCCGGCCAGGATGATGATCGCGGCCGCGGCGATCTGGATCGCCACCATGGTGCGGCTGGTCTCGCGGGCCGCGTCGGCCGAGGTGGTGCGCAGGGTCTGGATCTCGGTCTGCATGTCGGTGATCGCCGTGCGCACCGCGGTGAACTGGGTGGTCGAGGCGGCGTCGATCTTGGCACGGCCGGCCTCCGGCCCGCCGGCGCGCATCGCCGCCAGCACCGGGTCGGCCACCTCGGCGTGCCACGTCGCCGCCCGCTGCTTCACCACGTCGAGCGCGCTGCGTATGCCGGTGTCACCCGGCTTCAGCAGGCTCTCGATCCGGGCGATCATGGCGCTTTCCTCGGCCTGCCCGTCCTTGTACGGCTGGAGGTTCGCCTCCCGGCCGCTGATCACGTAACCGCGGATGCCGGTCTCCTGGTCGACCAACGCCGTGTTCAGCGTCTCGCCGGCGGCCCGCATCGGGCTCGCCCGGTTCAGCACGTCGTCCAGCTGCCGGTTGTTGCGCGCCGCGGTCAGCGCCGCGTACACGCCGAGGCCGCTGAGCAGCAGGCCGACCGCGATGCACAGCGCCACGATGCGCCGGCGCATCGTCCAGGTGCGCAGCTCGAACACGCTCAACGGCCCGTCCCCCGAGAGATCAGCAACATCGCCACGTCGTCGGCGAGGGGGCCACCGTTGGCCTGCTCGGCCCGGCCCACCAGCCACGCGGGCAGGGCCGGCAACGGTACGCCGGCCGCCACCGGCTCATCGAGCACCGCGCACAGGCCGTCCACGTCGAGCCGCTCGTTCCCGGAGCCGGTGTGGCCCTCGATCAGTCCGTCGGTGTACATCAGCAGGGACCAGTCATCGCCGGAGAACTCCACCTCGGTCGCGGGGGCTGGACGGGGACTTACCCCGAGCACGATGCCGCCACGCGCGGCGACCGGAACCGCCCGGCCACCGGCGAGCAGCACCGGCGGCGGATGCCCGGCCAGCCGGACGGTCGCGCGGTTGGCGGAGAGGTCGAGCACCACCGACGCCACGGTTGCGAAGATCTCCCGGGCGCGCCGCTCGCTCATCAGCACCTGTTCCAGCGAGCCGAGGATCTGGTCGTCCGGCACGCCGGCCAGCACCAGCGCCCGCCAGGCGACCCGCAGCTCGACGCCGAGCGCCGCCTCGTCCACGCCGTGCCCGCAGACGTCGCCGACGATCACGTGCAGCTTGTCGTCGCCGACCTGCACCACGTCGAAGAAGTCGCCGCCGAGCAGGCCCATCGCCCGGCCCGAGCGGTAGAACGTGTGCACCGAGACCTTGTCGGTCGACATCAACGGCTGGGGCAGCAGGCCGCGTTCCAGGCGGGCCGACTCGGCCTGGCGCAGCTCGACCTCGCGCAGCCGCTGGGCGTTCTCGTCGGCGCGCTTGCGCTCGACCGCGTAGCGCAGCGCCCGGGTCAGCAGCACGCCGTCGACCTGGCCTTTGACCAGGTAGTCCTGGGCACCCTCGGCGACCGCGGCGACGCCCAGGTGCTCGTCGGAGCGGCCGGTCAGCACGCAGACCGCGGCGCTGCCGGCCACCGAGAGCAGCTTGCGCAGGCCGTCGATGCCCTCGGCGTCGGGCAGCCCGAGGTCGAGCAGGATGCATTGGATGCCGCGGACCATCGCGCGCGCCTCGCGCAGACTGCTGGCCACCGACAGGTCGAACGGGGCGCCCGCCTCGTGCAGCAGCTCGCGGACCAGGAAGGCGTCGCCCTCGTCGTCCTCCACGAGCAGGACGCGCAGGCGCTCCGGGAGCACCGCCGCCTCCACCCGGGCGCGGGGCGCGACCGACCGTTCAGTCATGCCGTCCCCCCACCGCTTCTCTCCAGCCCCGCTCGACCCGACGATCGTGTACCACTCTCCACAGCGGCACAACTATCTCTCACGAACGGTCCTCGGCTGGGGTTTCGCCGGCCTGCGCGGCCGCGACCCGGGCGGCGTGCTGTGCGATCACCTGACCCAGGATGCCGTGCAATCGGCCGCAATCGCGGCAGTGCAGGTTCTCGTCCAGGTGACGTCCGCCGCAGCCGACACATTCACCTCGATCCTCGGGGTCGCGATAGGCGGCCAGCGCCTTGCACATGGCCCGGATGACATGGTCACTGACGGCGAAGACGCCTTCACCGACCGCGGTCCGGACGCCGATCATGGCGGCCGGACCGGCCTGGGGATGGGGGTCATAGGGGGACACAGCGTCGATGAACTCCGCGACGACTGCGGCGGGGTCGAACGGCGTGCTCACCCCGACAACGCTAGGCCACGCCATAAACGATCTTCTGACTACCCGGTGTCGGACCCACCCGCTTAGATGTCACCCATGCGCGCACCCCTGATCGCGGACGTACCCCAGCGGGCCCTGGCCGCCCTTGCCGCGGTCGTCGTCCTGGCTCTGGCCGGCTTCGTGGCGGTGCTGGCGGTCCGCCCGCCGGCCGCTCTGGACGCGTCCGCGCCGCCCGGCGAGTTCAGCGCCGGCCGCGCGTTTCAGCAGGTCCAGGCGATCGCGACACGACCGCATCCGGTGGGCAGCGCGGCGCAGGACGCGGTGCGGGAGCATCTGGTCACCGCGTTGCGCGGGCTCGGGCTGACGCCCGAGGTGCAGAACACGACCTCTTTGGAAGGCGGCGAGCTGTCCGGCAGCGCGGGCGGGTCGGGGCTTGCCCACGTACGGAACGTGGTCGCTCTGCTACCCGGCACGAACTCCACCGGACGGATCTTTCTGGTCGCGCACTACGACTCGGTGCAGACCGGTCCCGGCGGCAACGACGACGCGGCCGGCACCGCCGCAGTCCTGGAGATCGCCCGGGCCCTGACCAGCGGTCCCCGCCTGCGCAACGACGTCGTGCTGGTACTCACCGACGGTGAGGAGGCGTGCCTGTGCGGCGCGCAGGCGTTCGTCACCCAGCACCCGCTCGCCAAGGACGGCGGTGTGGTGCTCAACCTCGAGGCGCGAGGCAGCAGCGGCGCCGCCATCATGTTCGAGACCTCGGCGAAGAACCGCAAGCTCGTCGACCTCTACGGCCGGGCGCCCAAGCCGGTCGGCACGTCGTTCGCCGTGGAGATCTACCGGCTGCTGCCCAACGACACCGACTTCACCGCGTTCCGCCGGGCCGGCTTCACCGGACTGAACGCGGCCTACATCGACGGCGCCGCGGTCTACCACGCGCCGACCGACCTGCCGTCGGCGATGAACCGGGACAGCCTCCAGCACCACGGCGAGAACACGCTGGCCCTGACGCGACTGCTCGGCGGCCGTGACCTGCGCGCCCTGGGCAGCGCGGACGACGCCACGTACTTTCCCGCGCCCGGTCTGCTGGTGCGCTACCCGGGCTCTCTGGTCTGGCCGATCGCCGGGCTCGCGCTGGTCGCCGTGGTCGCGCTCGCCTGGCTGGCCTGGCGTCGCGGCCTGACCACCGGCAAGCGGCTGGCCGGCGCGGCCGCGTCGACGCTGGCGCCGATCGTGCTGGCACCGGCGCTGGCCCAGGTGTACTGGCTGGTTCTTCAGCTGGTCCGGCCCGAGTACGGCGAGCTGCCGATCGACCCGTACCGGCCGCTGTGGTTCCGGCTGGCCGTGCTGGCGCTCGCCGCGTTCGTGGTGTTCGGCTGGTTCGTCCTGATGCGCCGCATGGCCGGCCCGGTGGCGCTCACCATCGCGGGCCTGGGCTGGCTGGCCGCGCTGGGCCTGGTGCTGGCCGCCGTCACCCCGGGCGGGTCGTACCTGGCCGCGCTGCCCGCCCTGGCCGGCGCGCTGGCCGCCACCGTGGCGATCCTCACCCGCGGCTGGTGGTCGGTCCTCGCGGTCACCGCCGGCGCCACGATTGCGGTGATCATCCTGCTGCCCACGGTGGTGATGCTGTTCCCGGCGCTGGGCATGCCGATGGCCGGGGCCGGCGCGTTCCTGGCCGTGCTCCTGGGGCTCGCGCTGGTCCCGATCGTCGATCTGGTCCACCCGCGATCCACGGGACAGCGCGGCATGGCGGCGCTGGGGGCGCGGCGCCGGCGAATGGCCCCCACCGCCGCGGCGCTGCTGGCGGTGGTCCTGTGCAGCACGCTCGGTCTGTCCGCCGACCGGTTCGACGCCGCGCACCCGGCGCTGACCCAGCTGATGTACTCGTTGAACGCCGACGACGGGTCGGCCCAGTGGGTCAGCGACGAGGCGAAGGTGCAGAAGTGGACATCGCAGTACGTCTCGGGCGACCTGCACGCGGTCAACGATGCGATGCCGTGGTTCGGGGCGGAACGCGTCCGCACCGGGCCGGCTCAGGCGGCTGCGCTGCCGCCGCCGAGCCTCACGCTGGAGCGGGACACCCGGGCGGGCGACGTCCGGACGATGACCTTGCGGCTGATCCCGCAGCGGCAGGTCCGGCTGACCGGGCTGAGCGTCAACGGCGCAAGCCAGGTCACCGCCGCCACGGTCGAGGGGCGTCCGGTGCCGGTCGGCCGGGCGAACGGGCCGTGGGGCTTCGGCTTCGTCTTCCACGGGCCGCCGGCCGGCGGCATCGAAATCACTTTGACGGTACGGACGCCGGGGCCGGTGACCTTCCGGGCGATGGACGGCAGCGACGGCCTGAGCGACCTGCCCGGCTTCAAGCCGCGCCCGTCCGGCGTGGGCATCGTCGGCTCCCACACCAGCGAACTGTGCGCGGTCGCGAAGACCTACCGGTGGTGAGCTAGCGGCCCCGGCCGCGGCGGCCGGTCGGGGCATCGAAGCGGAAGTGCACGAACAACCGTCCCCAGTTGTCGCCGTCCTTCTCGACCCGGTGGTAGAGCTGTTTGATCTCCTTCTGGTCGAGGAAGCGCAGCACCTTCTTCTTCAGCGCGCCGCTGCCCTTCCCCGGGATGATCTCGACCAGGGTGGCCTTCTTCTGCACGGCCTCGTCGATGATGCCGCGCAGCGCACGGTCGATCTCGTTGCCCTTGTTGAAGATGTCGTGCAGGTCGAGCTTCAGCTTCACGTCACGATCCTACGGAGTTCTTGCCGAGCCATTCCTCGACCCGATGCAGGGCCTCGGCGTACTCGGTCTGCTGCTTCATGGCGGCCGCGAGCCGCAAGTGCGGCAGCGCCTCACGGAATCGGCCGCCCCGCTCCAGGGTGCGGCCGAGCACGTGGTGCGCGTAGTGATCCGACGGATCATGCTCGATCAGGACCCGGAGCTGCGTCTCCGCGCCGTTGAGCTGGGCCGAGTTGAAGTACGCCCGGGCGAGCAGCTGACGGACGGCGGCGTTGTGCGGCTCCGCCTCGACGATCGGCTCCAGCAGCTTGGCGGCGCCGAGCGGGTCGCCGGACTCGAAGAAGAAAGTGGCCCTGCGGTACTCCTCGAGAAGATCCACGTACACGCTCCCCACGCTCGCGCCGCCGACAATGACCAACGCTGGCACAACATCGGGCCGACGGCGAGTGTTCCGCCGGTCCAAGCTTCCCGACAAATCGCCGCATACGGCAACTTCCGCGGCCGACAATGCCTGCGTGGGGGACTTTCCGAGTCATGTGGTGACCGTGCCGGCGCGTCCACGATCCGGACGGCTCAAAGCCGCCCTGGCAGGCGTGCTGCTGCTCCTGCTGTGCCTCACGCTGACCGGAGGAGCGTCGCTGCCCGCGGTCACCTCGCCGGCGTTCCTGATCTCCGGGATGGCCGACATCCCGTCACCGCCGCGTGGCACGTCCTGGTCGCCGGATCCGCGGCTGGCGAGCGGGATGTCCCTGGTCGCGGCCGCGGACGGGCAACGGCTGGTGCTGCACACCAAGGCCGGCGAACGGTCGTTCCTGCCGGGCGTCGATCTGGGCGCCGGCACGCCGGGCGGGTCGCCGATCTCCGCGGCCCAGTACCGGGCGTGGTTCGCCGCGATGTCGTGGCTCGGCATCCGGGTGGTCCGGATCTACCACGTCCACCCGCCGGCGTTCTACCAGCAGCTCGCCGACTACAACCGGGACAACCTCGACCGGCCGCTCTATCTCGTGCAAGGTGTCGCGCTGCCCGACGAGTCGTACATCGCCAAGCAGGACCTCTTCGACAAGCGGGTGACCGCGGCCTTCCGGGAGGCGCTGAAGGACGCCTCGGACGCGGTCGCCGGCAGTCTCGGCGCCTGGGACACCGACGTCAACGAGTGGCTGGCCGGCTGGATCATCGGCTCGGAGCTCGATCCCCGCGCGACCGCTGCCTCCGACCGTCGCAACGTCAACGCCGGAACGGTCGCCGGCAAGTATTTCCGGAACACCGACGGGTCCACCCCGACCGAGCGGTGGCTGGCCGCGCGGATGGACGAACTGGCCGGGTACCAGGCCAAGCGGCGGCACACCCAGCCGATCGCCTTCGTGAACTGGCCGACCACCGATCCGCTGCGGCATCCGGACGAGCCGCTGCGCCAGGAGGACCTGCTCCAGCTCGACGCCAACCACGTGCGGGCCACCGGCAACTGGCCGGCCGGGACGTTCGCCAGCTACCACGCCTACCCGTACTACCCCGACTTCCTCCGGCACGAGCCCGGCCTGGTCAGCACCGGTGACCCGTACGCGGCCTACCTCGCCGCGCTGCGCGGGCACCACGCGGACATGCCCACCGTGATCAGCGAGTTCGGCGTGCCGTCGTCGCTAGGCTCGGCGCACAACGGGCCGCTCGACCGGTCGCAGGGCGGCCACAGCGAACGCGAGGCCATGCAGATCAACGCGGACCTGCTGCGGATCATCGCGCACCAGGGCCTGGCCGGCGGTTTCCTGTTCGCCTGGACCGACGACTGGAGCCGCTTCACCTGGAACACCATCGGCCACCAGGTGGGCTCGCGGCGCGCGCTGTGGCACGACCCGCTCACCAACGAGCAGTACTTCGGCCTGCTCGCGATGGATCCGGCCGAGGACGAGTCCGAGCAGCAACTGCTGGACGCCGACGTGGCCTGGCCGGCGAAGCGGGTGACGGCCCGGACCGACGCGTCGTACCTGCATCTCGCGATCGACCTGGCCGGCTCACGTCCCGGCTCGATGCTGATCGGCTTGGACGTGCTGCCGGGCCTCACCGGGACGCCGATGGCCGGCAGCACGGACCGCCGGCCCGATGCGATCTTCGCGCTGAACCTGGTCGGGCACACCGGTCAGGCGTACATCAGGAGCCAGCTGGACCCGTTGCAGCTGGATTTCGCCGTGCCGGCCGCCGCGCGCGGGCAGGCGCCCGACGGCTGGAAACCGTACGAGCTGGTGGTGAACCGCCCGATCCGGGTGCCGACCAGCAAGGCCAAGCTGCCGGTCGAGCTGCAGAATCCCGGCCTGCTGCGCTACGGCGACTGGCAGACCGGCGACAGTCTCGCGCTGTGGCACCGCGACGAAGACCGGCTGGACGTGCGGGTGCCGTGGGCCATGCTTGGGTTCGCCGACCCGTCGGCGCACCAGGTCGGGGTGCCGTCGAGGGGCGCGCTGACCACCCGGGTCAGTCCGGGAGTGACGGTATCGGTGACGGCAGCGGGGACCGAGCAGGCCATCGGCCAGGCAATCTGGGATGACTGGAACCGGCCGGGTTACACCGAGCGGCTGAAACAGGGCGCCGATCGATTCCGGGACGCCGCTCTGGGCGCGACGAGCGAGTGACCAGCAGCAGCATCGCGCCGCCGGCGATCAACAGGGCGCCGAGCGCCACCAGCGCCATGGCGTCGGGTTCCGGCACGTACGGCGTGGTCCGCCCCGCATCCCAGCAATAGACCCGGCCGGCATCGGTCAAGGCGCACATGTTGTCGCCGTCGGCCACGAGCTGCACGACCCTGCCCCGCACGCCGATGTCTTCCGGCCCGTCGGAGGCGTTGGCGGGCGTCGCGCCTAGCAGGAGGAACGCCATCACGATCAGCAAAGCCCGCATGACGCCATTATGGGCGTTTTGCACTCTTTGGGGCTTTCGCAACACACCCTCGGTGCGGCACTCGACCGATACCGGCACCTCACAGGTGGTACACAGGAACGGGAAAGCCGGCGCAAAGCGTGACCCGCGACAGTAGGGGCATGACGATGGCGAACACCGACCCCAGCAGCGAGCTCCGGCGCGCGGACGGCAACCCGGTCCGGGTCCTCGTGGTCGACGACGAGCCGACGCTGGCCGAGCTTCTGTCGATGGCGCTGCGGTACGAGGGCTGGGAGGTGCGCAGCGCCGGTGACGGGCAGACCGCCGTCCGCACCGCGCGCGACTTCCGCCCGGACGCCGTCGTCCTCGACATGATGCTGCCCGACATCGACGGGCTCGAGGTGCTGCGCCGGCTGCGCGGCGAGGCGCCGGAGGTGCCGGTGCTGTTCCTCACCGCGAAGGACTCGGTCGAGGACCGGATCACCGGCCTGACCGCGGGCGGCGACGACTACGTGACCAAGCCGTTCAGCCTGGAGGAGGTCGTGGCCCGGCTGCGCGGCCTGATGCGCCGGATGGGCCACTCGCCGCTGCGCACCGACTCGCAACTCGTCGTCGGTGATCTGTCGATGGACGAGGACAGCCACGAGGTGCGCCGGGCCGGCGATCTGGTCACGCTGACCGCGACCGAGTTCGAGCTGCTGCGCTACCTCATGCGCAACCCGCGGCGGGTGCTGAGCAAGAGCCAGATCCTGGACCGGGTGTGGAACTACGACTTCGGGGGCCAGGCCAACGTCGTCGAGCTCTACATCTCGTACCTGCGCAAGAAGATCGACGCCGGACGCACCCCAATGATCCACACGATGCGGGGCGCCGGTTATGTCCTCAAGCCCGCCGACTGAAGCGCCGCGCACGCGCTGGCGCGATCCGAAGAGCTGGCCGCTGCGCGCACGCCTGGTCGCGCTGATGATCGGTCTTCTCCTCCTGCTCGGCCTGGTGGTCGGCGGGACCGCCGAGCTCTACCTGCACAACAGCCTCTACACACAGCTCGACCAGCGCCTGTCCGACCTCACGCAACGCGTGCGCGGGCCCGGCGGCGACGGCTTCCACGGTGGCGGCGGCCCCCGCGGCTATGCGCCCCCGGGCGCCCAGGTCGGCGAGATCTTCGTCCGGTTCACCTCCGGCGCCACGCCGACCGGCGGCATCATCCAGCTCGCCACGTCGGACGAGGGTCAATACGTCAACGTGCTCACCACGTTGTCCGACGACACCGCCCAGCGGCTCCAGGCTCGGATCGTGCCGAACGGCCGATCCATGGACATCGACCTCGGCGGCGCCCTCGGCGACTATCGCGTCGTGGCCACCCAGCAGCCCGACGCGAGCGTCACCGTGGCGGCCATCCCGCTCGAGGACACCAACGAGACGCTGATGAAGGTCGCCCTGGTCACCGGCGGTGGCGTGCTGTTCGCGGTGATCATCGCCGGGCTGGCCGGTGTCGTGATCATCCGCCGGACGCTGCGGCCGCTGGACCGTGTCGCCGCCACCGCCACCCGGGTCTCCGAGCTGGAGCTCGATCGCGGCGAGGTCGACCTGGCGCAGCGAGTGCCCGAGGCGTACACCGACGTGCGCACCGAGGTCGGCCAGGTGGGCGCGGCGCTCAACCGCATGCTCGACCACGTCGGCAACGCCCTCGAGGCGCGGCACGCCAGCGAGACGCAGGTGCGGCAGTTCGTCGCGGACGCCAGCCACGAATTGCGTACGCCGTTGGCCGCGATCCGCGGATACGCCGAGCTCAGCCGCCGCAGCCGTCAGCCGGTGCCGGACGAGATCGGCCACGTCCTCGACCGGGTGGAGTCCGAGGCCAAGCGGATGACCCTGCTCGTCGAGGATCTGCTGCTGCTCGCCCGCCTGGACGCCGGCCGTCCGCTGGCCCACGACCCGGTCGACCTGACCATGCTGGTCGTCGACGCGGTGAGTGACGCACACGCGGCCGGGCCGCGGCACCACTGGCAACTGGACCTTCCCGAGGAACCGGTCACGGTCGTCGGTGACGGCGCACGGCTGCATCAGGTGCTCGCCAACCTGCTGGCCAATGCCCGTACGCACACACCTGAAGGCACCAGCGTGACCGTCTCGGTGAGCGCAACCGGCGACGCAGCCGTGCTGACCGTGACCGACGAGGGGCCGGGCATCCCCGCCGAGCTGCAACCGCACATCTTCGAGCGGTTCGCCCGCGGCGACAGCTCGCGCTCCCGGGCGGCCGGCAGCACCGGTCTGGGCCTGTCGATCGTGTCCGCGGTGGTCAGCGCGCACGGCGGCAGCGTCTCCGTGCAGAGCGCGCCGGGAAAGACGGTCTTCACCGTGTTGCTGCCGTTGCGGGCGGAGCCGGTGGTCACACCGTTCGTCCAGGTGGCCCCGCCGGCCGGATGAGGCGCTATGCTTCGCTCGTGTCTCGTTGGTATTGGCGCTTTATGGGGCCGGCTCTCCCGCCGGTGCCTCGGCCATGACCGCGTGACCTGAGACACCCGCCAGAGCCGGCCAAGGCAGCGACAGCGTCGCTGCCTTTTGTTTTGCCCAGAGCAAGCCGGCTCTCGCGCCCCGGGCGCCGGCAGAGGAGATGAGGATCGTGACCGTCCCCGAGGTTCAGCGCGTCCGTGACCAGCGCATCGAGCGTGTCGTGCCGCTGATGAGCCCCGCCCTGTTGCATCACGAGCTGCCACTGACGGCGGATCTGCACGACACCGTGCTGGCCGGTCGGCACCAGGTCGAAGATGTGCTGAACGGCCGAGATCGACGGCTGCTGGTCGTCGTCGGTCCGTGCTCGGTGCACGACCCGAAGGCCGCCGGCGAGTACGCCGGCCTGCTGCGCGAGCAGGCCGCCCGCTTCAGCGACGACCTCCTCGTCGTCATGCGCGTCTACTTCGAGAAGCCGCGCTCCACGGTCGGCTGGAAGGGCCTGATCAACGACCCGGCGCTGGACGGCACCGGCGACGTCGGCACCGGCCTGCGGATCGCCCGCAAGCTGCTCCTGGAGATCGTCGGGCGGGGCCTGCCGACCGCGGTGGAGTTCCTCGACCCGATCACACCGCAGTACATCGCGGACACCGTTGCGTGGGGTGCGATCGGCGCCCGTACGGTCGAATCGCAGGTCCACCGGCAGCTGGCCTCCGGCCTGTCCATGCCGATCGGCATGAAGAACCGCCCGGACGGCAGCATCTCCACCGCGATCGACGCCATCCAGGCGGCCGCGGCGCAGCACGTCTTCCCCGGCATCGACTACTCCGGCACGCCGGCGATCCTGCACACCACCGGCAATCCGGACACCCACCTGGTGCTGCGCGGTGGCGGCGGCAAGCCGAACTACAGCGCGGCCGACGTGGAGAACGCGCTCCAGATGCTGCGCAAGGCCGACCTGCCGGAGCGCCTGGTGATCGACTGCTCGCACGGCAACAGCGGCAAGGACCACCTGCGTCAGCCTCTCGTGGCCGACGACGTGGCCGGGCAGGTGGCGGGCGGGCAGAAGGGGATCAGCGGCGTGATGCTGGAGAGCTTCCTGGTGCCCGGGCGGCAGGATCTCGGTGGCGAGCTCACCTACGGGCAGTCGGTGACCGACGCCTGCATGGGCTGGGACACGACCGTCGAGGTGCTCGAACGGCTCGCTTCGGCGTCGCGCGCACGACTCACAGCCGCCGCACAGTGAGGCCATAACGGCGGGACAGGGCAACCGCTGACAGTTGTCGAGGTAATCATCCGTCCCTTGTGTGGAGAGCCTCGATGACCTCGACGTTGCCCGTTCCGCCGCCGGTGGTCGCACTACCGCCGGCGACTGCCGACACGCCGCCGGCCCGACGCGATCCCATGTGGGTGCGCCCGGCGTTCTTCGCCCTGCTGCTGCTCACCGGAGCCCTCTACATCTGGGGGCTGAACAAGAACGGCTGGGCGAACGCTTTTTACTCGGCCGCCGTCCAGGCCGGCTCGGCCAGCTGGAAGGCGTTCTTCTTCGGCTCGTCCGACGCCGCGAACTCGATCACCGTGGACAAGACGCCGGCCGCGCTGTGGGTGATGGCGCTGTCCGCCCGGCTCTTCGGGGTGAACTCGTGGAGCATCCTGGTGCCGCAGGCGCTCATGGGCGTGGGCAGCGTGGCGCTGCTGTATGCGACGGTGCGGCGCTGGTTCGGCGGAGTGGCCGGTCTGATCGCCGGTACGGTGCTCGCGCTGACGCCGGTCGCGGTGCTGATGTTCCGGTTCAACAACCCGGACGCGCTCCTGGTGCTGCTCATGGTCGCCGGGGCGTACGCGACGACCCGCGCGATCGAGAACGGCTCCACCAAGTGGATCATGCTGGCCGGCGTCTTCGTCGGATTCGGCTTCCTCGCGAAGATGCTCCAGGCGCTGCTGGTGGTGCCGGCCTTCGCTCTGGCGTACCTCATCGCCGGGCCGCCGCGCCTCGGCAAGCGGATCGGGCAGCTGCTGCTGTCCGGACTGGCGCTGGTGGTGTCGGCCGGGTGGTACATCGCGATCGTCTCGCTTGTACCGGCATCGATGCGGCCGTACATCGGCGGATCGCAGACCAACAGCCTGCTCGAACTGACCCTGGGGTACAACGGGCTCGGGCGGCTCAGCGGCAACGAAACCGGCAGCGTCGGCGGCGGCTTCGGCGGCGGCAGGATGTGGGGCGAGACCGGCATTCTGCGCATGTTCGACGGCTCGCAGGGCGGTCAGATCTCGTGGCTTCTGCCGGCGGCTTCGGTGCTGCTGGCGGGCGGCCTGGTGGTGACCGTACGGCGTGGGCGTACCGACCGCCAGCGCGCCGGCCTGATCCTCTGGGGCTCCTGGCTGCTGGTCACCGGGCTGGTGTTCAGCTTCATGCAGGGCATCTTCCACGCGTACTACACAGTCGCTCTGGCGCCGGCGATCGGCGCGGTGGCCGGCATGGGTGCGGTGCTGTTGTGGCGTCGTCGTCGCACCGTCGTCGCGGCGACGACCATGGCGGTGGCGACGGCGGTGACGGCCTGGTGGTCGTACCACCTGCTGGCCCAGAGCGCCGGCTTCCTTCCCTGGCTCCGATGGGTGGTGCTGGCCGGCGGTCTGCTCGCGGCGGCCGGGGTGCTGGGCTCGGTGCGCCTGCCTGCCCGGGTGGCCGCGGTGGCTGCCGGGGTGGCGCTGGTCGTCGGGTTGGCGGGGTCTGCTGCGTACGCCGTACAGACCGCTTCCCAGGGGCATTCGGGGTCGATCCCTTCGGCGGGTCCCGCCACGACGGCCGGGTTCGGCGGCCCGGGCGGGGGTCGCGGCTTCGGCGGGGGCCGGGGTAACGGCGGTGGCGGGTTCGGCGGCTTCCCGGGCGGCACCCGGAACGGCGGCGCTTTCCCCGGCCGTGGCGGCGGCATGGGCGGCCTTCTCGACGCCGCGTCCGTCAGCGACGCGATGAAGGCCCTCCTCCTTGCCGACGCCGACAAGTACACCTGGGTGGCCGCCGCCGTCGGTTCCCAGAACGCCTCGGGCTACCAGCTGGCCACCGAGAAGCCGGTGATGCCGATCGGCGGCTTCAACGGCAGCGATCCCTCCCCCACCTTGGCGCAGTTCCGGCAGTACGTGGCCGACGGCAAAATCCACTACTTCATCGGAGGCAGCGGCTTCGGCGGCCGCAGCGCCGGCGGCAGCAACGCAAGCTCCCAGATCGCCGAGTGGGTGGCCGCCAACTTCACCGCGCAGACCGTGGGAAACACCACGGTCTACGACCTGACGACCACCGCGAACGGCACCACAGCCTGACACCCTCCCCCAGCGGGCGGCTCCCCAGGGAGCCGCCCGCTTCTTTTTGGTGTCCACCCCACCGTGCCTCCCGCGACCCAGGCCCGGGGCCGGTCGCGCAGCAGCCTTCCGCGCCCGGCCCCGGCTGATCGTCCGCGCGCTTCACAGCAACGGCACAGGATCGGCATAAATGCTGCTCAGCCGGGCGCGCAACCGTGGACGCATGAGCCTTGAGACGCTTCTTGCGGGCGCGACCGTCACGACCCGCTTCGACGCCCCGGTCCTCGACGTGGTCGTCCCGGTCTTCAACGAGGAGCTCGGCCTCGAGCCCTGCATCCGGCGCCTGCGGGCGTACCTCCGGACGCGTTTCCCGTACCGCTTCCGCATCACGATCGCCGACAACGCGAGCACCGACACCACGGCCGATGTGGCGCGGCTTCTGGCCGGGGAGTTTCCCGACGTACGGAACATTCGCCTCGACCAGAAGGGCCGGGGACGCGCCCTCAAGCACGTGTGGACGCACTCCGACGCGGCGGTGCTCGCCTACATGGATGTCGACCTCTCCACCGACCTGGACGCACTGTTTCCGCTGGTCGCCCCACTCATCTCGGGACATTCCGACCTGGCGATCGGCACGCGTCTGGCGCGCGGCTCCCGTGTCGTACGCGGCGCGAAGCGCGAATTCATCTCCCGCGGCTACAACCTGCTCCTGCGCGGCACCCTGGGGGCCCGTTTCTCCGACGCCCAGTGCGGTTTCAAGGCGATCCGCTCGGACGTGGCCGCCCGCCTGCTGCCGATGGTCGAGGACACGGGCTGGTTCTTCGACACCGAGATGCTGGTCCTCGCCGAGCGGGCGAGGCTGCGCATCCACGAGGTGCCGGTCGACTGGGTGGACGATTCGGACAGCCGCGTGGACATCATCCCGACCGCGATCGCCGACCTGAAAGGCATCGCACGCCTGGCCCGGGCCCTGTCCGCCGGCCGCCTGCCCGTGTCGGCCGTGCGCGAGCAGCTGGGCCGCGACCCGCTGCCGGTAGCAGGAGTCCCCGCCGGCCTGACCGCCCAGTTGGTTCGCTTCCTCGCGATCGGCATCGCGAGCACCTTGGCCTACCTGCTGCTCTACGCCCTGCTCCGAACCGGCATGGACCCGCAGTGGGCAAACCTCATCGCCTTGCTGATCACCGCGATCGGCAACACCGCCGCAAACCGCCGGCTGACCTTCGGCGTACGCGGAACCGAAAGCGCCTGGCGCCACCACGCACAGGGTCTGCTGATCTTCGCAATCGGCCTGGCCATGACGAGCGGCTCCCTGGCCTCGCTGGACGCCACCACCACACGCCCACCGAAGCTCGCAGAACCGGCCGTCCTGGTCACCTCGAACATGATCGCCACCGCGGCTCGCTTCCTGCTGCTGCGCACCTGGGTCTTCCGCACCCGCCGCCCGACCCCGGCGACCCCATAGCGCGCCGAAGCCACCGCCACAACGCACCTCAAGCCACCGCCACGACTCACCGAAACCACCGCCAAAATCACAGAAACCACCACCAATCCTGCTCAAGCCACTACCGAACAGGCGTAAGTCATTGCCGAACCCGCGTAAGTCACCGCCATAACGCTCAAGCCGCCGCGCGCCCACCGCGATCTGTTGCCGCAGCTGCAGCCGCCCAGCTCGTTGTTGTGCCGCCACCGCCAGCCAGTCCGCCAGTCTCTCCAACCGCACCAGACGAAAGGCGCAATTAACCCATAGCTGCACGCGAACAGGGTGAGGCCCAGGCTGCAAAAGGCGCGAGTGTCAGCGATCACGGCGCAGAGGCACCAGACAGCAACCCGCGATCAAGCAACGCGCCTCGGCATGCATGGCCGATCAAGCAACGCGCCTCGGCATGCATGGCCGATCAAGCAACGCGCCCTCGGCACGCATGGCCGCTCAAGCAACGCACCCTCGGCACGCATGGCCGCTCAAGCACGCGCCCTCGGCACGCATGGGCCGATAAAATCGCTCGCACTTGCACGTACGAGCGGATCATGCCGCGGCGCCGGAACCGGGGTCGATCAAGAAGGGGCGGCTCGATGGCGGAGGGCTCGGTAGACGGTGACGGCGACGATTGCCGTACCGCAGAGGGCTGCCGCCGCGGCGGCGATCCACCAGCTGAAGACGGCCAGGACGATGGCGGCGATCCAGGCGACGACCGCGGTGAGGATCAACGTTATGGGAGGGCGCCGGCGCCGATGGGCCTGTGTGTGCCCGGCTGTCATCCGGGCACAGAACTCGGGATCGTCATGCAGCAACTGGCGCTCCAACTGCGCCAGCCGCCGGCTGTCTTCCCTGCTCAGCATCGTCGCCACCTCCGGTCGGGCCGCCGGCCGCACGCTTGATCAGAGGGCAACCTCTCCGATCAGTGCCATTGTTACCCGTCCGTTGTGTTTGCGATACCTGGTCGTATGCCACCTCACCGATGTGAGCCTCGATACCCTCCACTGTGGCGACAGTCGGGGTCACTCGATCGTGACGGTCGCCTCCGGCACCTCCCGTCCGCGAGCGACATGAGCGGCCTCTTCGTCGATCTTCTTGCGCCGGGCGGCCGGGATCGAGCCGAACGGCGTCACCGTCAGATCGACCCGTTTCCGCCCCGACATCCTGGCCCGCCACACCCCCGCGATTTCGCCGTCGACGACCACTACGCCCGGATTGCCCAAAGTGCGCCACACTTCCTTCTGCTGGGCCCGGTCCGGCACGAGCACATCGCGATCGCGGGCTTGGAGAAGTGGGTCCATCGCCGGGATCAGGCGCACCCCGGACGGCTTCTTCGCCGACGTCAGCTCCTCGACCGCCGACTCGGGCAGCCACGTCTTCCGCCCGTCGAGGGTGATCTCGGCCAGCCCGTCCGGCCACACCTTCTTCATCTCGGCGGTGCTGCTGCCCAGATACTTCCCGACCTCCATCGGGGTGGCCGGACCGAGGAAGCGCAGGTAAGTCGTGATCAGCTCGCCGATCCCGGCATTCTTCTCGGGCTGCCGCGGCGCGTTCTTGATCGGCGCCAGCATCGCGTCCTTGCCGCGCGACACCACCTCGACCCCGCCGGCCAGGCCCGCATGCTGCCAGACGTTGCCCGCGATGTGCCGCGCCCGGCACGTGCGGCAGTCGTAGGTCAGCGACTGCGGCACGCGCCTGCTGACCTCGGTGCTCACCTCGCCGCGCGGCATCGGCCCGTGCAGCACCTCGCGAAATGCCTGGGCGGTCACCCGGAACGCCTCGATGCCCAGCTTGACACCGTCCGGGATCTGCGCGCTGTTGATCCGGGCCGACGCGTCCGCATCGCTGACCGGCCACAGCTGTTTGACCAGTGTCGCCAGGTCGGCACGACGCAGCAGATGCGGCGCCCCGCGCGCGGCCCACACCGTGATCAGCCGGTCGTCCTCGAGCGGGCCCGTGGTGCGCGCCGCCAGCGCCACCTGGACCGAGCCCGGCGTGTACTCCTGCACGCCCAGATCGAGAACCGGCAGATCGCCCGGCCGCTCGGAGCCGCGGCGGGCCAGCCCGAGGGCACCCATCCGATACGCCATGACCTGTGCACGATCGACGCTGACCATGACACCTCCAGCAGTTTCAGGTGCGACGACCGTACCGCCGGGCTGCGACATTTCTCAGCCGTTCGAGGCGCGCACCGGCCCGCCCCTCGACCAGTTCCCACGTGTCCAGGCTGGTCGGACCGTACGGACCCTCTTGCAAGATCGGCGGCTCGCCGGTCAGCCGGTATCCGCAGCGCCTCGCCACGGCGGTGCTCGCGGTGTTCCCGGGGTCGATTCTCAGGAGCAGCCGGCCGAGGTTGAGGGTGCTCTGGGCATACGACGAAAGAACCGACAAGGCACCCGACGCAAGTCCGCGCCGCCGATGGTCCTGGCTCACCAGGTAGCCGAGTTCGGCCTCCTTGAGGCCGCGGTCCACGCCGAAGAGCAGCACCTCACCGAGTGGCCGGCCGCCGTCGGTCGTGATGGCGAGCTGGATACGCTGACCGCTGATCCGCCCTTGATACGCCCGTTTGAGGTACGCGATGCCGGCCTCGACGTCGAACGGTGAAGGCATCGGCGTCCATCGCGCTATGTCCGGCTCGTCGAGCATGATGACCAGGTCATCCAGGTCTTCGGAGCGCCACTCGCGCAGCGTGATGCCGTCCCCCGTGAGGGTGAGCGGGTAGGGAAGACGGCTGCCGGCCATGATTCGATCCTGCCCGTATGCACCCGGTTCCGGCCAGTAGCGATCGATATGAAGCCCATGAGTGATTACTCATGTCGCGCTAGTCGGAAACCTGATACAGCCCATGTGAAGGTGTTGTGTATGGCCTGGCGGAACGCTCTCCGGGCAGCCTAGCTTGTTGATCATGAAAGCCATCCGAGCCTGGCTCGTCATCTTCGTCATCGGGCTGATCCTCAGCGGCGCGACGGCGTTCCCGCTGGTCAGTGAGGTGCGGCTGCTCTCGACCGCGCTCCACCACCTGCCGGCGCCGGACGCCTTGATCGTCTGGATCGATCACGTCCGAGACGGGCTGGTGACCACCGACATCAACTTCCCGTTTCTTGCGTACGGGACGGACTGGCTCGCCTTCGCGCATCTCGTGATCGCCGTGGCGTTCATCGGCCCGTATCGCGATCCGGTCCGCAACATCTGGGTGATCGAGTGGGGCATGATCTGCTGCGTGGCGATCGTCCCGCTCGCGCTGATCGCCGGCCCGATCCGCCATCTGCCCTGGTGGTGGCTCCCGATCGACATCTCGTTCGGCGTGCTCGGCATCATCCCGCTGATGATCGTCCGCCGGTTGATCAAGCGCCTCGAATCGACTTCCGCCGAAGAACGTGAGCCCGCAACCGTGGCACATTGAGCAATCACGCATACCGTATGCCGGGTGGACCATCGTGCAGCGGTGACAACGAAGCGGGGCGAAACGTACGGCGGCCTCTCCCGAGTGGAGCGGGCAGCCGAGCGCCGCGAACGCATAGTCGCCTCGGCCGTGCACCTTTTCGGCACCCGCGAATACGAATCGATCACCGTGGCCGACGTCTGCGCCGGCGCCAAGGTGTCCAAACGCTACTTCTACGAGCACTTCAACGACCGCGACGACCTGGTCATCAAGGTCAACCGCGAACAGAACGAATGGCTCCTGACCGGCGTGTTCAAGTCAGCCCCCGAGCGCCCGGCGTCGCTGGAGGGCTTGCTGCGCCCCGCCTTCCGCACCCTCGTCGGCATGCTCCGCGACCACCCCGAACGAGCCCGCGTCATCTACATCAACGCCCCGCGGATGGAGCTGCGCCGCAGAGGCATGCTGCGCCGAGACGCCGAGTTCCTGGCGCACTTCCTGCGAAGGGTGCCACTACAGCCCGGAGACAAGCTCCGGTTCGACCGCACGCTGCTCGCCCTGGTGGCCGGCATCAGTGAGGTCATCATCGACTGGCTCTCCCACGACATGGCAGAGCCCCCCGACGTCCTCGCCGACCATCTCACCGGCATAGCCCTGGCCCTGCTGACCCGGCCAGGCACCTGAGAGACGGCTACTTCTTCTCCGCCGTTATCTCCACCCCCCTTGCTCGCAGCCGGGTCACCAGGGCGTTGCCCAAGGCCGTGGCGGGCGTCAGCACACCGCCCTCGGACGGCGGCAAGGCGTCGCGGTCGACGGCCAGCGCCAACGCGGACTCGCCCAGCAGGACGGCGGTCGCGCCGTAGCCGGGGTCGCCCTTCTGCCGGAACCTCGCCCGATACCGCTCGCCCTTGCTGGTGGCGGCGAAGAAGTCCACCGTGTAGTGACCGGCCCGACGCACGCGCTCGCTCGGGCCCTGCCCCGGCTTGGGCATGATCCGGTCGAGGACGAACCGGGTGGGCGGCAGCAGCAGCCCGACGAAAAGCGCGCCGATCCCGAGCTTCATGCCGTTCGCGATCACCGGCGACAGCGGTGACGTGCCCACGCTCACCAGCTCGCGGTACCGGAACTGCCGGCCGTAGGCCCAGCCACGCAACGCGTTGCTCCGCCGCACCACCCGCGTGTTGTAGGACGCCATGAAGAACGGCGCGAGCGTGCCCCGCAACCCCGGATCGACCGCCTCGCCGCGAACCGTGGCCATGTCGTCCTGCCGCCCGAGATCGGGCTCGGCGGCCCGGTCCGGGCTCAGCGAGTACGGACTGGCCGCGATCCGCCGCAGCCCTGGCTCACGCTTCATCATGTCGAGCTGGGTGCGGATCGTGTCGACGGTCCCCCCGCTGATGCCGCCCTTGAGGCTCGTCACCACCATCGTCGTGTCGGTGAGCTCCCCCGCGCCGTCCCTGGCGACCGCCTCGTACAGCGCGTGCACGCCCAGGTCGGACGGAATCGAGTCGAAGCCGCACGAGTGCACGATCCGTGCCCCGGTCCGCCGTGCGAGCCCGTCGTTCTCGTCGATGCTCCCGCGCGTGAAGACGACCTCACCCGTCAGGTCGACGTAGTCCGTGCCGGCCGCCGCACACGAGCGCACCAACCCCTTGCCGTACTTCACATAGGGCCCCACGGTCGTCACCACGACGCGCGTCGAGGAGGCGAGCCGATCGAGCGCCGGCCCGTCGGCGGCATCCGCGACCAGGACCGGCCAGTCGACGCCGAGGCGCTCCTTCACCGCTTCGAGCTTGGTGCTGGAACGGCCGGCCAGGGCAATGCGCGTGCCCGCCGGGGCGTGCTCGGCCAGATGCTGGGCGACGAGCGCGCCGACGAAGCCGGTGGCACCGTAGACGACGATGTCGTGATCACGGGCGGGTTCACTCATGCTTGCCGATTCTGCACGAAAGAAGCCGTCCGGTCGGCAGCCGTTACTCATCGGTAATTTCCGGTTCTCGCATATTGAGGGCACGGATCTGGTTACGGTCGGCCCCGGCCCGTGAACACGGGCACCGCGGGCGGATCGCCGAATCCCTGCCGCCGCCCCGCGGAACCCGAACCAAAGGCATGGGAGCGGGGGACCCACGTTTCCCGGCGTGCCCGGCACGCCTCGGGGTGAAGCCGCGATCCGCGGCCGGGCTCCTCGGCCCGAACCCGACAGCTGACCTCGCAGGCGTGGAGGTTTCAGGGTCATGGCACAAATGAAGAAGAACGCCCGGCTGGCCGTCGCCGTGGTGAGCGCCTTCGCGCTCGTCGTGCCCGCGATGCCGGCCGAGGCAGCATCCGACGTCAACTGGGACGCGGTCGCGCATTGCGAGTCGAGTGGTAACTGGGGCGCCAACACGGGCAACGGCTATTACGGGGGACTCCAGTTCAGCCGCAGCACATGGCGGGCTCACGGCGGCGGCAAGTACGCGCGCACGGCAGACCAGGCCAGCCGCTCGGAACAGATCCGCGTTGCCGAACGGGTGCTGCGGGGCCAGGGACTGGGCGCCTGGCCGGTTTGCGGACGGAAGGCACGCTCCGCGAAACGCTTCAAGGCCGGCCACACGAACGGCTCGTCGTCCGCCGGGCGGAAAGTGCACAGCAGATCGACAACGCGGAAGCGCGTCATCACCCGAACCCATTCGCCGCAGCGTCACGTCACGGGCGCGACCTACGTCGTACGGGCGGGAGACACCCTGCAGAGGATCGCGGTGAAGCAGCGGATCAGGGGTGGATGGCTCGTTCTTTATCGGATGAACCGCGCAACCGTCCACAATCCACACCGGATCTATCCGGGGCAGCGACTCGCTGTCTGAGCTGTTCACGAAGACTCCCGTACACCGAGGGACCGATCCGGACGCCCTGCCGACCACCGGCAGGGCGACCCGGTCACGATTTAGGCGGCGTGAACTCGGGTTGGTCGAGCACGCGCAACCACGTACCGTCCGGTTGCCGCCGCACGACTTGGGCCCGGGCTCCGGAGCCGTCCTTCGGTGGGGTCGACGTGAGGGCCAGGCCACCGCTGATCAGCGTGGGCAGAGGGTCCTCGGGCTCGAAGGCCGGCATGTGCGGCAGCGCTTGCTTCCAGAACTGGCGGATGGCGTCGCGTCCGACGGTCTGGCTCCCCGGCGGATAAGCCATCACGGCGTTCTCCTCGTACAGCTCGGCCAGGCCATCGGCGTCCTTGGCGTTGGCCCGCTCGACGAACAGGCGGGTCAGGTCCTCGGGCTTCTGTGCCTTCTCACGTTCGGTCATGGCTTCACCCTGCGCCGCATTCGATGAGAAGTCCAACGCATGGTTTTCATGACAGCTAGAATCTGCGGTTATGGAACTGCGCCAGCTCGAATACTTCCTCGCCGTGGCGGAGGAGACCAACTTCACCCGGGCGGCCGAGCGCGTCCACATCAGCCAATCCGGGGTGAGCGCCCAGATCAGGACCCTCGAGCACGAGCTGGGCGCCTCGCTCTTCGACCGATCCGGCCGGGTCGCCCGGCTCACCGAGGCCGGCCGGACGGCGCTTCCGTACGCCCGCGCCGCGCTGGACGCGACGGCCGACCTCCGGCAGGCGATCGACGAGGTCAACGGGCTGGTTCGAGGTCACCTCACGGTCGGCATGGTGACCGGCTGCGAGGTGGTTCCGCTCTTCGCCGCCCTTGCCGCGTTCCATCGCGAGCACCCGTCGATCCACCTCGATCTCGTCGAGGACAATTCAGACCAATTAGTTGCTTCGGTACGGTCCGGAGCGCTCGACATAGCTCTCGTGGGCCTCGCCGGCGATCCTCCCGAGCATCTGTCCGCCCAGGTCATCGTCAGCGAGGGGCTGGTGGCGCTGACCCCGCCCGGCACGGAGCTGTCCCAACTCCCCCGCGTGCCGTTGCACGAGCTCACGGCGTACCCGATCGTCACCCTGCCGGAGGGGACCGGCATCCGTACCGTCTTCGACGAGGCGTGCGTGGCCGCGGGTCTCATCCCCGACGTCGCGCTCGTCGCGTCGGCGCCCGGCGCGGTCGCCGGGCTCGCGTCCCGCGGCCTGGGTGCAGCGGTGCTCAGCGCCTCGATGGCCGAGTCCTACCCCGATCTGGTGGCCGTGCCGATCGACGAGATCGATCTCCCGGCACTGCTCGCTCTGGTGTGGCGGCCACGGAAAAGTCCGGCTCTGGCAGCCTTCCTGCCGCATTGCCGGGAAGCGTTCCTACCCGAGCCGGCAAGTTATCCACAGCCGACCAAATCGGCGTGACGCCCGGTACGCGGCGGCGCTAGCTTCTCCGCATGAACGAGACACCACTGCGACAGAGACTCCGGGAAGCACTGCCCGCGGCGATGAAATCACGCGATCGACCTGCGGTGGCCGCCCTGCGCGCCACGCTCGCGGCGATCGAGAACGCGGAAGCGGTCGTGGTGGACGACGGCACGCGACGAAGCCTGGCCATCGAACACACGCCGGTCGGGGTTGGCGCGGCGGAGGCGACGCGGCGCGAGCTCACCGAGGACGAGGTGGCGCGGATCGTCCGGGCGGAGATCGCCGAACGCCAGGCGGCGGCAACGGCGTACGAGAAATCCGGGCACACCGACCGAGCCGAGCAGTTGCGAGCCGAGATACGAGCGTTGACAGCGAGCGCCGGCGACAGTCCCTGAGCACGTCGGGGCGGACGCGCGATCAGCTCATGCGGCAGGTGACCACAGGTTTGGTCACTCCGGCGCGCGATGGATGCGCGCCATCGGAACTTGCAGGCGATCCAGCTGGCGGATTGTCGCCGCCACCATCGGAGAGGAGCCACATACGTAGAAATCATGGTCGGGCCACGGGCCGTGGTGGGTCACCACCTCCGGAATCGTTGCCTGCGTGCCCTGCTCGTCGGGCTCGTCGCTGGTCGCCCGGATGACGGTCAGCCAGGGATGACGTTCGACGAGACGGTCGACGTTCTCGCGGTCGTAGAAGCCGTCGCGGCGGCGTTCACCACGGAACAGGTGGATCCATCGCGTGCGGTTCACCCGCGACAGTTCGTCGATCAGGGCTTTCGCGCGGGCCAGGCCGGTTCCGCCGGTGACGAAGACGACGTCTCGGCGGGAGTACGGGTCGAGCGCCATGGAACCGGCGGGCGCGCCGAGGCTGAGCACGTCGCCGGGCTTGAGCCGGTCGACGAGCGCGCAGGAGACGGACGGCGATCCCGAACGGTTCGGCGCGCCGGAATCCTGCCCGAGGCGCGAGCCGGCTGAGGTGCGGACGTGGAACTCGAGGATGCCGTCGCGGCGGGGTGCGTTCGCGATCGCGTAGGAGCGCGACTGCCACGGCTGGTACGCGCACTCGATCGTCACGTGCTGGCCGGCCCGGAACGGCAGCGGGCGCCGGGGCCGGCAGGTGAATACGGCCACGTCCGCGCCACGGCGCTCGTGGGTCAGCACGTCGGCGTGCCAGACGTGGGCCAGGGCAGCAAGCACCAGCGCTCCCACCGTTCGTCGCGATCCCTGCCCACCCAGGGTCGCCGAACGGACCGGCGGGGGTCGCACAGCGAGTGCGACATCCCCGGCCGGCCGGCGAGGCGATACGCGATCAGGGGACGTGGCGGCCATCCCACGACGACATGAGAGGCGATCTCACACTCGAGGATCGATGTGCACCTTCGGGCCCGACGCATGCCCACCGCCACGTCGCCGGCCGGCGAGAACGTCGGCCACGTCGTCGAGACCGACCGTCTCGGCGACCAGCGGACGAGGATCGACGGCTCCGGACGCGTACGCCTCGATGGTGTCCGCAAGCCCGCCGGAGGCACTCAGGACGCCCACCACCGTGAGGTCCATCAGGACCGCGCGCCTCGTGTCGATCAGCGACGGCTCACCGGATAGACCGATGTAGACGACGCGGCCGCCGGGCTCCACCCGGTCGACCGCGAACGCCGGCAGATCGACGGCGTTGGTGCAGTCCACTATCGCGTCGTAGGGAAGGGACGGCAGTGTTTTCCTGGTCCACACCTGGTCGAAGCCCAGCGACCGGGCGAACTCCAGCGAAGCGGGCTCGGTGCCCAGCAGGTGGACGTCGGCGCCCTGCGCGGCGGCGAACATCGCGACCAGAAGCCCGATCGTGCCGGGGCCCATGACCAGCGTCGGCTTGCCGGGCTGCGGGTCGGTGGCCAGCACCGCGCGCCGAGCCGTACCGCCTGGCTCGACCAGCGCGCCCAGCGTCGCGTCGACCTGGTCGGGCAGCGGGAGCAGGGCCTTTTCGGGCACCGGCAGCTGGGCGGCGAGGGCGCCGGGCCAGCCGTGCCGGATGCCGATCTCGAACCGATCGGGGCACGTGTGCTGGCGTCCGGTGCGGCACAACCGGCACGCGCCGCAGCCCAGCATCGTGTCGCCGGTGACCCGGCGGCCGATCCACTGCGGGGAGACCCCCTCGCCGACGGCCGAGACCACGCCGCACCACTCGTGCCCGATGCGGATCGGGTACGCGGCGTCGCCGCTGGCCAGGTACGCCATGTCGCCGGAATAGAACTCCATGTCGGTGCCGCAGACGCCGGCTCGTTCGACGTCCACCACCACTTCGCCGGCCCGGGCGACCGGCGGATCGACCTCGACCACCTCGGACTTGCCCGGTCCGGTGATCACGAATGCGCGCATGGAGATCAGTGTGCCGTGACCAACGAAGCCATCACGCCGGGCGCTGTCATCTCGCGGCACATCCGGGACATCTCGGCGGGCCCGTACGGGAACCCGGCCCGCACCCACCAGCCGAGGAGGCCGACCAGGGCACTCGCGTGATACTCCGCGACCACGTCGACGGGTAACCGCGTCTTCTGCTCGTTGAGATGATCCCGCAGCGCGCCGACGACCATCCGGTGCAGGTGCGCGACCCCGACCGCTCGATAGACGCGCTGGTTGCGGTACGCGTGCTCGAAGATGACTCCGATCGGGCGGGACGGGTCCCGGGCGGCGGTCGTGTGGTCCATCGCCGCGAGCTCGGTTTCGAGCTCGGCGCGCAGGTCGTCGAAGCAGGACGCGAACAACGCCTCCTTGTCGCGGAAGTGCGCGTAGAAGGTGGTGCGTCCGACGTCCGCGCGATCGATCACGTCCTGCACCGTGATCCGGTCGAGGCCGCGCTCCACGACCAGCTCGATCAGCGCGCTCTGCAACGCGCGCCGGGTGCGCCGGACCCGGCGATCAGACTCCGCCATCGCTAACCCCACTCCTCACCGGTTCCGCCCTGCGACAAACCCGCTTCGGCAGGGACAACGCCCGATGCCCGCCAACTCCGGCCGGGACAACGCCCGATCCCCCGCCGACCCCGGCCGGGACAACGCCCGCTCCCACCGGCCCCGGACGGCGGGATGGTCGTGCGCCGGGCGCCCGGCCGCCCGCCGGAGAGCCGGCGTGGGAACGGCGGCTGAGAGCGCGGGCGTCGGACCACCACCAACGTTCCCGGCCGGAACGCGCCGATTGTTCGGTTCGGGACGTCCTCGGCACATCGTCCGTTGACCGGCTCCACCCTACGCGAACACCATGTTCGGTAACGAATCCGATGTCTTGGAAGAAGGATCATCATGGGCATGTTCACCGACGCGGCCCGCTACGACCGGCACGCCGGTCAGCTGGGCCGCCGCATCTACCAGCGGGTCGTCGCCGACGCCGTCGCGGCCGGCCTCCCCGCCGGCACCCGGGTCCTCGACGTCGGCACCGGACCCGGCCGCGTTCCTCGGGCGCTCGCCGCGGCCCAGCCCACGTGGCAGATCGAGGCGATGGACGTGGAGCCCAACATGATCGAGTACGCCCGCCGGCAGGACCCCGACGGCAGGGTGATCTTCACGGTCGGCGACGTGGCCGCACTGCCCTACCCCGACGCCGGCTTCGACCTGATCGTCAGCTCGCTGAGCCAGCACCACTGGTCCGACGTCCCCGCCGGCATCCGGGAGCTGCGCCGGGTCCTCCGGCCGGACGGTCTGCTGTGGATCTACGACCTGCGCTTCGCCCTGCGCAAGGCCACGCGGACCGCCGAGACTGTCTTCGCTCAGGTACGGCGTGACCCCGTCCCGTTGACGAAGTCGACATGGCCGTTCTCGTTGATGGCACGCCTTTGCGCGACGGGGCTGGTCCGATCCACCGAGCAACCACAGCTAGCGGAGCGCTGAGGACGAAGCCGGTTCGACGCTGACCCCGGGCCGGCGACGACTGCTCGCCAGCCACGGCTCGGCCAGCACGAACCCCAGCGCCACCACCGTCAGAGCGGCGCCGGCCAGCGCGGAGCTGCGGACCCCCGTCGTGGTCAGCAGGAGACTGCCGATCAAGGCGCCGCCGGTGATGCCCACGTTGAACGCGGTCGACGTGCCGGCCGACGCCATGTCGGTGGAACCGGGCGCCACCTGCAGGACCCGGGCGCCCAGCACCGCCACCATCCCGGACAACGCCATCGCCGCGGCCGACACGGCCACGATCGCGGCCAGCTCGGTCGCGCCGAAGGCGTACTGGGCGCCCAGCGCGAGCGCCTGGCCCACGGTCACCACCACCAGGGCCGCCCAGCCCCGGTCGCCGGCGAACAGTCCGGCCAGGACCACCCCGGCCAGGCCGGCGAGGCCGCGCACCAGCAGCACCGGGCCCACCGCCGCGGAACTGAGACCGCTGACGTCGGTCAGGAACGGGGTCACATAGGTGAAAGTCGTGAACGCCCCGGTCACCATCAGCGCCGTGAAGACCACCAGCACCCGGTATCGGCCCGCATCGGGCGCGGTGCCATGGTCGGTGTCGCTCTCGCCGACGGCCAGGTTCGGCATCAACGCCAGGAGGACGACCAGGACCGCGACGCCCAGCACGCTCAGCGCCACGAACGGCACGCGCCAACCGCCGAGCTGACCCAGCCACGTCCCGGCCGGCACCCCCACCAGCGTGGCCGAGGAACTACCCACATACAGCAGCGCGACGGCACGCGGGCGCATCGAGGGCCGGAACAACGCTGCCGCGGCGGGTGTGACCACGGCCCAGAAGACGGCCTGCGAGAGGGCCACCACGACCCGCGCGACCAGCAGGAGCAGATAGCTCGCGGCCAGGGCGGACAGCACGTTCGCCAGCACGGACACGACCAGCAGCACGGCC
Source organism: uncultured Actinoplanes sp. (assembly GCF_934643405.1). Classification (GTDB taxonomy): domain Bacteria; phylum Actinomycetota; class Actinomycetes; order Mycobacteriales; family Micromonosporaceae; genus Actinoplanes. Next base: position 9,722 of record NZ_CAKUCL010000018.1, on the reverse strand, counting down.
AGCAGGCGGCGGCGTGGCCACCGGGCCGTCACCTTGGTCAACGGGATCGTCGAGAGGACCACCACCAGCCCGTACGCCGTGACCAGCAGCCCGACCGCAGACTGCGAGATCCCCAGGTCGCCGGCGATCTGCGGCAGCAGGCCGATCGGCAGCGTCTCGGTCGTGACGTACATGAAGGCCGACAGCATCAGCGCCGCGAGGACCGTCCACGCTCTCATGCTTCCTCCTAAACGCTTTTCGGGGGTAGCTGAGCCGACGCTACCACCGTTGGGGGTTATAGTGGAGACATGGCGACCGGAGATCTCGGTGAACTGCGCATCGTCGGGGGTCACCCGGCGCTCGACCTGGCGAACACGGTCGCGCCGCGCCTGCCCGACGGTGCCGAATACCTGCACGACCCCGCGGCGCTGCTGCGCTGGGCTCAGATGATCAACCTCATCGACCGGGACGAGGCCGAACGGGTCGGTGCGGCCTGGCAGGCGTCTCCCGGTACGGGCGAGGCCGCGCTGCACGACGTGCTGACCCTGCGTGCGCTGGTCGACCCGGTTCTGGCCGGCCACGATCTGGAGGCCCTCACCTGGCGCTGGACCGAGGCGCTGGGCCGCTCGGCACTCGAACCGGCCGGCGACGGCCACGCCCGGCTGCGCGTCGGCACCGACCCCGCCCTGACGATCCCGGACCGGCTCGCCGACGCGCTCGTCGACCTGGTCCGTCACGCCGACCTGAGCCGCCTGCACTCGTGCCCGCTCCCGGACGGCGGATGCGGCTGGCTCTTCCTCGACCGCAGCCGCAACGGCACCCGCCGGTGGTGCTCGATGGACGACTGCGGCACTGTCGCCAAGTCCCGCCGGCTCACCGAGCGGCGCCGGAAAAGTCCGGCCGCGGGACGCCCGGGAAACCGCTGAAAAATCTTGGCGAACGCTTTGCACTCCACACGGGAGAGTGCTAAAAAATGTCTTGTCGCTGCTGCTCACCGCGGTGATGACCCACCTTCGGTCGAGCGGCACGACCTCGGCAGAACTGATCTGAGCCGAGCGCCACGCGCTCGCCGGGCAGGCCGGCGAGCCGTCTCTGGGAGGTGGATTCCGGTGGTGCTGACTTTCGATCCTTTCCGCGAGTTCGACCGGCTGGCCGGGCAGATGCTCGGTGCGACCAGCACGGGCGACGCCGCCCCCATCGCCATGCCGATGGACCTGTACCGCTCCGGCGATCACTTCGTCCTGCACTGCGACCTCGCCGGTGTCGACCCCGGCTCGGTCGATGTGGGTGTCGACGGCCGGGTGCTGACCATCCGCGCCGAGCGCTCCCCGCGCACCGACAACGACGTCCAGTGGGTGCGCCGCGAGCGCGCCACGGGCACCTTCGAGCGCCGGCTCACCCTCGGTGAGGGCCTCGACCTCGACAACGTCGCCGCGACCTGGCAGGACGGCGTCCTCACCCTGACCATCCCGGTCGCCGAGGCCGCCAAACCGCGCCGCATCGCCATCACCACGCCCGCACAGGACGACCGCGTCCTGGAAGCGAAGGTCTGAGCGCACGACGCCGAGACGCCCCGCACCGAAGAGAACGGCCCCGGCGTATCCGCCGGGGCCGTTCACCGCATCGCTCAGTCGAAGTTCAAGCCGCCCGTGCGGGTGCGCTTGAGCTCGAAGAAGTCCGGATACGAGGCCAGCGCCACCGCGCCGTCGAAGATCTTCAGGGCCGCCTCGCCGCGCGGGATGCTGCTCAGCACCGGCCCGAAGAACGCCACGCCGTCGATGTGCATGGTCGGGGTGCCCACGTCGTTGCCGACCGGCTCCATGCCCTCGTGGTGGCTCTTGCGCAGCGCCTCGTCGTACTGCGTGTCCTCGGCCGCGGAGGCCAGCGACTCCGGCAGCCCGAGCTCCTCCAGCGCCTCCCGGATCACCACCGGGAAGTCCTTGTTGCCCTGGTTGTGGATGCGGGTGCCGAGGGCCGTGTAGAGCGGCTCGAGGATCTCGTCGCCGCGCTCCTGCCAGGCCGCGGTCACGACCCGCACCGTACCCAGGGAACGGTCGATCAGATCGCGGTAGTCGGGGTCCAGATCGCGGCCCTCGTTGAGCACGTAGAGGCTCATCACCCGGAAGTTGAGGTCGATCTCGCGCTGCCGAGCGACCTCCAGGATCCAGCGCGAGGAGATCCAGGCGAACGGGCAGGCGGGATCGAAGTAGAAGTCGACTTTTGTCACGTCAACTAACGTACGCCCGTACGGGCGGAAGCAGCCATCGTCTCCACGCCGGTCATCAACAGGTCAACGCCGAAACGGAAATACCGGTCCAGGTCGGGCGCGCTCGCGAACGTCTTCGCGAGCTCGATCATCATCGGGAACTGATCGGCGGGCAGGCTCTCCAACTCGAGCCGACGCTGCCGCCGCCACTCCGGCGCCTGCGCCGGCGGGACCGCCGACGGGCAGTCCGGCCGCGCCTGCACCAGGCCGATGGCGCCGTTGAGCAGGTACGTCGCGACCCACCACGCCTCCTCGAGGTCGAACCCGGCCTCGGTGAGCAGCGCCAGCGCGTCGTTCGTGGCCCGCAGGAAGCTGGGCGCCCGGTTCTTGTCGACCGAGTGCAGCAGGTCGGGCAGGCTCGGGTGCTCGCGCATGACCTCGACCACGACCTCGACCATCGCGCGCAGCTGCCGCTGCCACGGATCGCCGGCCGAGCGGTCGGCACGGACTCCGGACAGCACGTGGTCGACGACACCCAGCAGCAGGTCGTCCTTGTTCTTGAAGTGCCAATACAGGGCCATCGGCGTCACGCCCAGCTCCTGCGCGATCCGGCGGATCGTCACCGCCTCCACGCCCTGCTCGTCACCGAGCCGCAACGCTCGCTCGGCCACCGCCGCCTTGCTCAGTTTCTCGCCAGCCACTTGACAACCATACAACGTACAGGTCTCATGTACGAGGTACATGTACGGCGTACATGGACACCGTACAAGGACACCGTACAGGGGGATCTGGTGGACAAGAATCGCCGGTGGTGGGCGCTGGTAGCGGTGGCACTCGGCACCTTCATGACCTATCTCGACAACAACGTCGTCAATGTGGCGCTGCCGTCGATCCAGCGGGACCTCGGGCTGTCCCTGTCGGGACTGGAGTGGATCGCCAGCGCCTACGTGCTGGTGTTCGCCGGGTTGCTGCTGGCGGGCGGCCGCATCGCCGACGTGCTCGGCACCCGGATCACCTTCTTCGCCGGCCTGGGCGTCTTCACGCTCGCCTCGGTGGCGGCCGGCCTCGCGCAGAACCAGGAGATGCTGATCGGCGCGCGGGCCGTGCAGGGCGTCGGCGCCGCCCTGCTCACGCCCTCGGCACTGGCGCTGATCCCCCGCCTGTTCCCGGATCCGCGGGAACGCGGCGCGGCCATCGGCATCTGGGGCAGCGTGGGCGCTCTCGCCCTGGCCATCGGCCCGCTGACCGGCGGCTGGCTGAGCCAGCACGTCTCCTGGGGCTGGATCTTTTTGATCAACGCACCGATCGGCATCGCGACCGTCATCCTGGCCGCGCTCACCATCCCGCCGGCCGCGCGCGGCACGTCCCGCGGCCTCGACGTACCCGGCCTGGTCAGCTCGTCGCTGACGTTGTTCGCGCTGACCTACGCGCTGATCGAGGGCGAGTCGCGCGGCTGGACCTCGGCCGGCATCCTCGGCGCGTTCGCGCTCGCCGCCATCGCCGCGACGGCCTTCGTGGTGATCGAGTCGCGCACCGCGAACCCGATGGTCGACCTGGGCTTCTTCCGCATGCGGGTGTTCAGCGGCGGCCTGCTGTCCATGGGCCTGTGGGCGTTCGGCGTCTTCGGCATCGACTTCTACACCGCCATCTACCTGCAGAACGTGCTCGGTTTCTCGCCCACCGAGGCGGGCGCCGCGTTCATCCCGATGGCCCTGATCACCGCGGTCATGGCGACCCTGGCGCCGCGCCTCGAGACGCGCTTCGGCGCCGGGCGCACGGTGGCGGTCGCGCTGGCACTGATGGCGGCGGCGATCGGCGGGATCTCCACGTACGGCGAGGGCACCACCTACCTCGACCTGCTGCCCTGGTTCGCGCTGTTCGGCGTGGGCGGCGGCCTGCTGATCCCGTTGAACAACGTGGTGCTGGGCGCGCTGCCCACCGCCCGGGCGGGCATCGCCTCCGGCATGCTGAACGTGTCGCGCGAGGTCTTCGGCCTGCTCGGCATCACCATCCTGGGCGCGATCCTGACCAACCGCTCGAACGCGGCGACCGGTACCGAGCTGCACCGGTACCTGGCCGGTTACCAGGTCTCCCTGGTGGTGGCCGCCGCCCTGATCGCGATCGGCATTCCGGTCAGCCTGTTCGCGCTGCGGAGGGTGCGGGCGCCCGAGCCGGAGCCGGCGCCCGCCGAGCCTCCGGTGCTGCAAGCCGTCTGAGCTCAGCCGGCCAGCCGCCGACCGGCGCGTTCGTGCCGGTCGACGGCCCGCGCGTGGGCGTGCGCGAGCAGCGCGTCGAGGTCGTCGCGCAGGTGCGGGCCGGGGACGACGACGCTGGCCCAGCCGTGCAGCGCGTAACCCGGATGCGGGACGAGCCGGTCGGTACGGGCGAAGTCGAACTCGCCGCGATGCTCCTCGAACCGAGCGGGCTCGAAACCGAAGCGCCGGGCGAACTCGGTGCGGCCCAGCTCCACGTTGAGGCGGAAGACGCCGGGACGGTTCAGCCGGGAGTCCTCGTCGAAGCCGGGGACGTCGTGCTCGACGATCGTGGCGAACGGCCGGCGGCGGTCCGGGCCGACGTAGAAGAAGCGGTCACCCCAGCTGCCCTGGGGCGCGCCGTTCTCCTCGCTCGCCACCAGCTGATCCACGCCCGGCAGGGCGAGGATGCGGTCGGCGAGCGTGGCCTGGTCCCAGCCGGTGTCGACGTGCAGGACCCCGTCGGCGGCGGCCAGGATGTCGGCGTCCAGCGGGAAGTAGATCTGCATGCCGGCCCGGGGTGTCGTCGTCTGGACGTCGGTCGCGCTGCTCAGCCCGTACGGGAGACGGCCTTCGATCGTCTCGGGCGGCGGGGCGGGGATGCCGAGGACCGGGCTCGCGCCCAGGCTGCCGGCGATGAAGACATAGCGGTCGCCGAGGAGCGCACCGACGATCGAGCCGGCGCCGGTGACCTCGACCTGCATGCCGCCGAGGCTCCACGTCGCGGGGTTGCGCTGCAGGTGGCTGTTGTGCGCGAAGACGAGCGTGGGACCTCGATCGGCCTCGATCGCGCGGATGGTGAGCAGGTTGCGGGCCATCATCGTGTCCCGCACGGCGGAAAGCCGCGCGATCCGTTCCGCCTGCGGCAGCTCCTCCGCGGCCTGTGCGTGGTAGCGCAACAGGCCCAGCGCCGCCTCGGCGTTCAGTTCGGCGCGACGCCATCCCGTCACGTCGCCGGCGGAACGGGACGCCTGCGTCCACAGCGCGAAGAGCACGTCGTCGGCGATCACCCGCAACGCCCGCGCGTCCGCGGAGAGGCCGACCGACCGGGAGAAATCCATGATCGCGGCGGTGTCGCTCCACCGCTCGTCGGGACCGAGCAGACGGTCGATCTCCGGCCAGCCGTCCCGGCCGAGGAAGTCGTGCGCGTACTGCAGGTAGGCGCGGGGGCTGGGCGCGCTCATCGTCTCCAGCGGCGCGTCGAAGCCGTAGAAGGTGAGTCGCTCGGACGCCGGCCGGGTCGCGTTGTACTCCCGCATCCAGACCAGCAGGTCACGGTTGGCCGGGTAGTCGCCGAAGCCGTGGCTGATACCCCCGGTGAAGTCGTCGCGCTCGCCCTGCGCGAAGGCGTCGGCGATCAGGCCGGCCACCCGGTCGGACTCCAGCGCGATCGACCGGAAGCCGCGCTCGGCGAGGGCCTCGAAAAGCTCGTTCCGCAGCTGCGGGAGGGCGGGCTCGCCGTGGGTCGGCTCGCCTACGGCGAGCAGTTCGGGCCGGAGAGCGTGTGCGTCGAGGAAGGCACCGATGTCGGTTGTCATTCCATCAACCGTATCGTTGAACCAGCGGTTGAGACTTCAATGGGAATGGCGAGAAAGATGGCGGGGAAAGCCTCAAACACCGGTGCACACCGGCCGATCGACCTGGCTCGCGCGCACGGGCTCTCCGCGCAGGCCGTGCGCAACTACGAGCGCGCCGGCATGCTGCCGCCGGCCGAGCGGTCCGCCAGCGGGTACCGCCGGTACACCGACCTGCACGCCGGCGCCCTGGCGGCGTATCTGGCCCTCATCCCCGCCCACGGCTACGCGGTGGCCGGCGAGATCATGCGGGCGGTGCACCGCGGCGACGTCGACGCGGCGCTGCGGGCCATCGATCAGAGCCACGCTCAGCTGCTGCGCGACCGCGACACCCTGGATGCGGTCGAATCGGCGATCGGGCTGCTCACCGGGACCTCGGCCGAGCGCCGCCCGGCCACCGGGCTGCCGATCAGCGCGCTCGCCCATCGGCTCGGGGTACGGCCGGCGACACTGCGCAAGTGGGAACGGGCCGGGATCCTGCGTCCGGTGCGCGATCCGGTCACCCACTACCGGGTCTACTCCCCCGACGACGTACGGGATGCCGAGCTCGCCCATCTGCTGAGGCGCGGTGGCTACCTGCTCGATCACATCGCCACCGTGCTGCGGCACGTGCGCGGCGCGGGCGGGCCGGAACCGCTCGCCGCCTCGCTGCGGGACTGGCGCGACCGGCTCACCGACCGGGGCCGGGCGATGCTCACGGCGGCCGCCCGGCTGAGCGACTACTTGACCTTCAAAAATATTTGTCCTCAGGAAAGTGTTTGACCCCGTCGCGCACCGGGCAGTAGCGACCGTCCACGAAGACGGTCGGAGCGGGGCCGCCGGCGAAAGCCAAGGGGGACTCCCACGTGCCTGTTTACAGTGGCTCACCAGCATCAATCGACGGGAATCTGGAAGATCTCGACACCGTCGCGCTCGCGTACGCGGAATGCCTCACGACGGCCTCATCGACGGAGAAGGCCGCACATCGGGACGAACTGACCCGTCACTGCCTGCCGTTCGCGGGGCGCCTGGCGCGCCGATACCGCGGCCGCGGCGAACCGATCGAGGACATCGAGCAGGTGGCCCGGCTCGGCCTGGTCAAGGCGATCGACCGGTACGACCCGGAGCGGGGTTCGTTCACGGCGTACGCGATCATCACCATCTCCGGCGAGATCAAGCGCCACTTCCGGGACCGCACCTGGGGTGTGCACGTGCCCCGCCGGTTGCAGGACCTGACCCTGGAGATCGGGCACGCCACCACGGCGCTGACCAGCACGTTGTCCCGCACGCCGACCACCGCCGAACTGGCGGCGAAGCTCGGCGTCGAGGAGCGGGCGGTGGCCGAGGCGAAGGAGTCCGCCGCGGGCTACTCGCCGGCCTCGCTGAACACGCCGGTCAAGGGCGACGACGGAAGCGCCGGCGAGTTCGGCGACCTGATCGGTGACATCGACCCCGACCTGGAAATGGTCGACGACCGGATCACCGTCTCCGGGCTGCTGCTGAAGCTGCCGGCCCGGGAACGGCGGATGCTGGCGATGCGGTTCTACGGCAATCGCACCCAGGCCGAGATCGCCGCCGAGCTGGGCATCTCCCAGATGCACGTGTCCCGGCTGCTCAGCCGGGCACTGGCCTGGCTGCGCGAGGCGATGCTCAACGACGTCACGCCCGCCTGGGAGGGCGCCGGCACCCCGGCCGAGCACCACGAGATGCTGGTCTCGGTGGACCGGGCACCCGGCCTGCTCACCGTGCACGTGCGCGGGGAGGTCGACCGGGACACCGCCGAGCGGCTGCGGATCGCTCTGCGGCACGCCGTCCAGATCGCGCTCGGCGACCGGGTGGTCGTCGACCTGTCCGCGGTGCCGCTGGTCGACGCGGCAGGGGTGGCGGTGCTGCTGGACATCGCGTCCACCGCCGACGCCGCGAAGGTCGATCTACTGCTCAGCGGCTGCCGCCCGTACGTGTCCCGGGTCCTCGCCGTCTCCGGCCTGGCCAGTCTGCTGGATCACCACTGACGGATCAGCGGGACAGCGTCGCCCACACGACCTTGCCGCTCTCGGCCGGCAGCCAGCCCCAGCTGTCGGCGGTCGCCTGCACGATCATCAGCCCGCGGCCGCTCATCACCCGGGGCGGGAGCGGCTGGTCGGACGGCGGCACCGGCTCGGCGAGCGAGCCGTCGCGCACCGAGATGGTCAGGTGACGGCGGTGCAGGGAGAAGGCCAGAGTCGCCATCGTGTTCGCGTGGTCGACCACGTTGCTGACCAGCTCGCTGGTGATCAGGCTGGCCGGGGCGACCAGGTGCGGCAGTTCCCAGCGCAGGCATGCCTCGGTGGCGAGGTTCCGGGCGAACCGCGGCGCACCGGGCAGGGGCAGGATCTCGTCGCGCAGGGTGGGCCGGATCCGCCGGGAGGCCCTGGCGTGCTCGCAGGCGGCCCGGACCGTACGGAAAAGGGGAACCCGATGGAACGCGATGCCGGACAGCAATCCCCGGGTCGGGCCGTCCGCGGCGCAGAGCAGCACCGGCGTGCCCGGCCAGAGAGCCGCCTGCCGGCCGACCGCGACGAACACGGAAAGCGCGAGCGGCTCTCCGACGGTCATCCGCGAGAGATCGACGAGGACGGCGTCGGGCTGCTCGGCGAGGCACTTGTTCAGTTGCAGCTGGACGGGCGCGACATCGGGAAGACGTAGCCGCCCGGTCAACGCGACGATCACACTGCCACCCTTGTCGCGGACCGTGCACTCCACGCTCATGTGCTCCGCCTCTGCTTGGGGCACCGAGTTACCCCTGCCGTGGAGCATCAAACCCGGGGTCACCCGCACGGCGGCGGGGTGCGAGCGGCACGCACACCCCCGCCGCCGGCCCGGCTGATCCTCCCCCGATGATCAGCCGAGCAGATCAATCGTGGGTGTCACCGAGCGGGACAACATCGGTCAGGTGACGAGCCTCAGTAGTGCCACTTCTGATTGCCGGTGCCCGCACAGTCCCAGATCTGAGCCGGCACCCCGTTGCCCGGGTCACTGTCCGGCACGTCGACGCACCTGTCCACCTTGACGCTGACCAGGTCGTACGCCTTGTTCAGCCGGAACTGCTGCGCGTTGGATCCGTCGCAGCCGACCGCCGAGAGCCGCGAGCCGTTCGCGTTGCCGTTGATCTGCACGCACTTGCCGAGGATGCGCATGGTGCCGTCACTCGGGAAGCTCACCTTCTGGTCGTCCGTGCCCTGGCACTGCCACAACCGGACGGTGCTGCCCGAGAGGTCCAGGCAGGTTTCGGTGGCGAAGTTCGAGACCTGCTTACCGACCGCCGCGGGAGTGTTGGTGGCCTTCGTCACCACCGGCGCCTGCGCGGTGGTCACCCGAGCCGTCGGATTCGTCGTGACTTCCACCGGAGGGACACCGGGTCGCGGGACGGTGGTCGCGCCGGGTGCGGGCGGCAGCCCGGCCGGGTTGCCGGTCGCCGCGGCGCCGGGTCTCGACGCGGTGACCGAGGAGCCGGCCGGAACGCTCGTGGCCACCACCGCCGGGACCGTGACGTCCGCGGCGCCGGCCGGCTGCACCGCGGCGGGCGGCTCGCCTGCCTGAGCGTGGGTCAGCGGACGGGCGGCGGCGTCGGACATCGCGGCGCTGCCTAGATCAGGGTGGGCCGCTTCTCAACAGGCGGAAGACCGGACCGGCGCGCCGGGATCAGCCAGCGCGTGAGTTCGTTTCGGACACGTTTGGAGAACGAGGCCCGAA
>NZ_CAKUCL010000017.1 GCF_934643405.1 uncultured Actinoplanes sp. | reverse complement strand
GGGCGGGACGCCCCCGGGCGGGACGCCCCCGGGCGGGACGCCCCCGGGCGGGACGCCCCCGGGCGGGACGCCCCCGGGCGGGACGGTGCGAGAAGCCGCACCCGCGGGCGTTGGAATCTCGGCGGCTGCGGCCGGAAGGGTCGGCTAGCGCGGCAATTCGGCGAAGTGGCAGGCGCTCGGGTGGGCCGAACGTTGGCGGATCTCCAAGACCGGCTCGCGGTCGGCGCAGGTGGGCTGGGCCTTCCAGCAGCGCGTGCGGAAGCGGCAACCCGAGGGCGGGTCGGTCGGGGACGGCACGTCGCCGTCCAGCATGATCGGGGCGCGGCGGCGGCGCAGGCGGGGGTCGGGGCTGGGCACCGCGGAGAGCAGCGCCTGCGTGTACGGATGAGTGGGCTGGTCGTAGATCGCCGCGTCGCTCCCCGTCTCGACGATCTTGCCCAGATACATAACAGCCACTTTGTCGGAAATGTGCCGGACCACGGACAGGTCGTGGGCGATGAACACCAACGAAATGTCGTATCGCTGCTGCAGACCGGAAAGCAGGTTGATCACCTGCGCCTGAACCGACACGTCGAGCGCCGACACCGGCTCGTCGCAGACGATGATCTCCGGGCGGAGGGCCAGTGCGCGCGCGATCCCGATGCGCTGCCGCTGCCCGCCGGAGAACTGGTGCGGATAGCGGTTCGCGTGGTCCGGGTTGAGGCCCACGACGTCGAGCAGTTCCTGGACGGCACGGCGACGACCGTACGGGGGAACCGCAGCAGGATGGATCGCGAAGGGTTCCCCGATGATGTCGCCGACCGTCATCCGCGGATTCAGCGACGTGTACGGATCTTGCAGCACCATCTGGATGTTGCGCCGGGCCCGCCGCAGCGCGCCGCCCTTGAGCCGGGAGATCTCCTCCCCCCGCACCTCGACCGTGCCCGACGTGGGCCGTTCCAACGCGACCAGCAACTTGGCCAGCGTCGACTTGCCGCACCCGGACTCGCCGACGATGCCGAGCGTCTCGCCACGCCGCAGCTGGAGGCTCACCCCGTCGACCGCGCGGACCGCCCCCCGCTTGCCGGGGAAGTGCTTGACCAGGTGCCGGGCCTCGAGAACGACGTCAGACACCCAGGACCTCCCGGACGAAGTGGCAGCTGGCGATGCGTTCCGGAGCGACCTGGTACGCCGGCGGCTGCTCGGACGCGCAGATCGACCGGGCATGGCCGCACCGCGGGTGGAACGCGCAGCCGCGGGGCAGATCGGTGAGCGCCGGCGGCAGCCCCTGGATCACGTTCAGTTGCCGCCCCTTGCGGTCGAGCCGGGGAATCGACTCGAGCAGAGCTTTCGTGTAGGGGTGCGCCGGCCGCGAGTAGAGGTCCATGACCGGCGCCTCCTCGACCACCCGGCCCGCGTACATCACCGAGATCCGGTCCGCGACGTCCGCGACCACGCTCATGTCGTGGGTGATCAGGATCAGCCCCATCTTCCGCTCGCGCTGAAGCTCGGCGAGCAGGTTCATGATCTGCGCCTGCACGGTGACGTCCAGCGCCGTCGTCGGCTCGTCGGCGATGAGGATCTCCGGGTCGAGCGCCAACGCCATCGCGATCATGACGCGCTGCCGCATGCCGCCGGAGAACTGATGCGGGTAGTCGTTGATCCGGTCGCGCGCGCCCGGGATCCGCACCAGATCCAGCAGCTCGATCGCGCGCGCCTTGGCGTCCTGCCGGGACATCCCGCGATGCATCCGGAACAGCTCGGCGAGCTGGAACCCGACCGTGAAGACCGGGTTCAGCGCGGACAGCGCGTCCTGGAAAATCATCGCGATCCGGTTGGCGCGCACCTTGCGACGGTCCTCGCCGGACAGTTTCAGCAGGTCGAGCCCGCGGTACAGCACCCGGCCGCCGGTCACCCGCGCGGGTGGCGTGTCCAGGATGCCCATGATCGCCTGCGCGGTCACCGATTTGCCGCAGCCCGACTCGCCCAGCAACGCCAGCGTCTCGCCGGGCCGCAGCCACAGGTTGACCCCGTTCACCGCCTTGGCCACGCCGTCGCGGGTGCGGAACTCGACGTGCAGCTGGTCCACGTGCAGCAGGTGCGCGCGCGGATCCATCCCGGGCAGCACGTCCATCTTCGCCTGAATGTCGCTCATCACCGCAGCTTCGGGTCGAAGGCGTCGCGGACGGCGTCGCCCAGCATGATGAAGGCCAGCACGGTGCCGGCCAGGAAAACCGAGGGCCAGACCACAGGAGCGGCTGCCGTACGGACGTAGGGCCCGGCGTCCGCGATCGAGGTTCCCCAGCTGATCGCTTCCCCGCTCAGTCCCACACCCAGATAGGACAACGTGGCCTCGGCCGCGACGTTGACGCCCAGCAGCAGGGTCAGCACCACCAGGAACGGCCCGATCGCGTTCGGCAGGATGTGCCGGACCATCAACCGGCCCGGTCCGGCGCCGAGCATCCGCGCCGCGGTCACGTAGTCCTGGTTCTTCGCCGAGATCACCGCGGAGCGCATCACCCGGGCCGCCGTGGTCCAGCCGAGCAGGCCGAGGGTCAGCGTCACGGCCAGCATGCCGCTGTCGTGCTCGCCGGTGGTCAGGCGGCGGGACAGCACGATCGCGGCCAGCAGGAACGGGATGCCCAGCACGATGTCGACGAACCGGGACAGCAGCGCGTCCACCCACCGGCCGTAGAACCCGGCCGCGAGCCCGACGACCAGCCCGATCACCCCGGCGATCACCGTCGCGAACAGCGCCACCAGGATCGAGGCTCGCGCGCCGTACACCGTACGGGCGTAGACGTTGCACCCCTGGAAGTCGTATCCGAAGGGCGCGGTGCCGCCGGCCGGCTGATGCCGGTAGGCGAGCCGGCAGTCACCGGGGTCGGCCGAGCTGAACAGCGACGGCCAGACCGCCATCACGAGAACCACCACGACCAGCGCCGTCGCGATCCAGAAGACCTTGCTGCGGCGCAGGTCGAGCCAGGCGTCGCCGGCCAGGCTGCGCGGCTTCGACGACCCGCCGTCGTGGCCCGGCCGGGTCACGGCCGGTCCCGGCGCCTCCGCGGTGGTCACCGCGTTCATGTCACTCATAGCGAATCCTCGGGTCGAGGGCGGCGTAGAGGAGGTCGACGATCAGGTTCACGAACAGGAAGACGATCACCAGAACGCTGACGAAGCCGACCACCAGCGGGCCGTCCTCGGTGCGGATGCCGCGGAACAGGTTCAAGCCGACGCCCGGGATGTTGAAGACGCCCTCGGTGACGATCGCGCCGGACATCAGCACGCCGAGGTCCACCCCGATCAGCGTGATCACCGGGATGAGCGAGTTGCGCAGCACGTGCACGCCGATCACCCGGCTCGGCTTCAAACCCTTTGCTTTTGCCGTACGGACGTAATCCGCACGAAGGTTCTCGGCCACCGACGATCGGGTCACTCGCAGCTCGGTCGCCACCACCGCGGTGCCGAGCACGAGCGCCGGCAGCAGCAGCTGGTAGAGGTTCGCGTCCCGGGTGGCCGTCGCGGGGAACCAGCCGAGCTGGATGCCGAAGATGAGCTGAGCGAGCGGTGCCAGCACGACCAGCGGCAGGCCGAGCACGACCAGGGTGAGCACGAGCGACACGTGGTCGAAGACGCCGCCGCGCCGGACCGCGGAGACGACGCCGGCCGCGATCGCGACGACCGCCGAGATGACAATCGCCAGCAGCGCCAGCTTGATGGTCACCGGCCACGCGTCGGCCAGCATCGCGCTGATCCGCCGGCCGGTCAGCGAGGTGCCGAAGTCGCCGGTGAGCAGGCCCCGGACGTAGTACCAGTACTGCTGGAAGAAGCCCTCGTCCAGGTGGTAGTGGGCGTTCAGCGCGGCCCGCTGGGTGTCCGAGAGGGGGCGGTCACCGGCCAGGATCTGCAGGGGGTCGTCCTGGTTGGCGAACATCAGCGCGTACACGACGAAGGTGGCGCCGAAGAAGGTCAGAACCATCTGCAGTAGGCGCCGCACGATGTACCGGAACATTGAGCCTCTTCGTGCGAAACGCGCCGGCCTCGTGGGCACGACGACATCAAGGGGTGGTGACAGAGCGGTGGCGCCACGGTTTCACGACAACCGAGGCGCCACCGCCGGACGAGCAGTCACAGTCAGCTGGCTATGTCGATCGTGTAGATGTCCACCTTCTGGTAGAGATCCATGGTCACGTTGTCGACCCGTTCGGAGTGACCGAAGACGTTCTGGCCGAACCGCAGCGGCAGCACCGGCATGTCCTTGACCAGGATGTCCTCGGCGTCCTGGTAGTCCTTCTCGGCGGCCGCCTCGCTCGCCGCCTCGGAGCCTTCACGGACCAGGCTGTCGAACGTCGAGTTGCTGTAGCCGTAGTAGTTGGACGAGCCGTCGGTGGTGTAGAGCGGACCGAGGTAGCTCTCCATCAGCGGGTAGTCCATGGCCCAGGCCAGACGGATGAGGCCCACCGGCTCCTTCGCCTTGAGCTTCTGCAGCAGCACCTTCAGCGTGGGCAGGCCCTTGCCGGTGCAGTTGATCGCGAGCGACGCCTTGATCTGGTTGCACATCGCGTCGACCCAGACCTTGTGGCCACCGTCGGCGTTGTACGTGATGGTGATTTCCCGCGGGCCACCGGCCTGTGTGTACAGCTGCTTGGCCTTGGTCGGGTTGTACTCGCAGGACTCGCCGCAGGTGTTGCGGCGTGCCCCGGACACGTACGGCGGGACGAACGACGTCGCCGGGGTCTCCGAGCCGAGGAAGATCTGGTCGGTCATCTCCTCGCGGTTGATCGCCATCGACAGCGCCCGGCGGACCCGCGCGTCGGCGAAGTCCTTCTCGAAGGTCGGGAAGCCGAGGAACTGGAAGGCCGAGGAGGGGCTCTTCTGGAGACGGTCACCGAGGTCACCCGCGGCCGAGCCGAGGTTCTCGATCGGGATCCTGGTCTGCACGTCGAGGTTGCCCGCGATCAGGTCGGAGTACTGCGCGCCGAGGTCCTGGTAGATTTTCCAGGTGATGCCGTCGACCTTCGGGACCGTGCCCTTGAAGTCGGGGACCTTCTCCACCACGATCTTCTGGTCGTGCTCCCACTTGCCCTTCATCTTGAACGGGCCGTTGCCGATCGGCGCCTCGACGAAGTCCTTCTTCAGCTGGCCGTCGGCCTCGAAGGCCGCCTTCGGCAGCGGGTAGAAGGCGTCGTAGCCCATCACGGCCTCCCAGCCGGAGAAGGGCGCGCTGAGCGTGACCGAGAAGGTGTTGTTGTTGAGCTTCTTGAGTCCGGCCAGCTTCTTCGCCTTCGGCGCGGCCGTCTTCTTCGCCGGATCCACCTGCATGTCGGCGTAGCCGTCGATGCGCGCGAAGAAGTACGACGCGAGCTGCGCGTTCGGACCGTACGCCCCGTAGTTCCAGGCGTCGATGTAGCTGTCCGCGGTGACCGGTTCCCCGTTGCTGAACGTGAAGTCCGGACGCAGCTTGATCGTCCACACCCGATTGGACTTGTCGTGGGTGATCGACTCCGCCGCGACGGGGAACGGCTTGCTCTTCTGGTCGAACCGGACGAGCGGGTAGAACAGCGACGACAGGACCTGTGAGCCGTTCGTCTCGGTCGAGTTCGACGGGATCAGCGTGGCGGGCTCGGCGATGCCGATACTGATGCTGTTCGGCAGCGCTTCGGTGTCGGCCGAGTCACCACTGCTGCAGCCGGCCGCCAACAAGGCGATGGCGGCCACCGAGGCCGCCATCTTCCATCGGCTCTTCCCAGGCATGTAGGGGTGCCTCCTTCGCCGGGTGCTCACGGGGGTCGTGTGAGTAGCTGCCACTGTGACACAGAGCCAGCGACAGCCAATGGCCCGTTATCAAGCCGATATTAGCCACGGCATGTGGACGGCTTGCCTCTGCACCCTTTCTTCGCTATGCGAAGGGACACCACCTGCGGAAACGTCATTGTGTACGGGACTGGCAACGCACCGGAGTAATCGCTGATGGACGATTCATACCAGGCGACGATCCGCCGCCCACCGTGACAATTCGTAACGGTTGCTCATCTGAAGCTTGCGGAGCACGTTGGACACGTGCGTCTCGACCGTCTTGATCGAGATGTACAGCTCCTTCGCGATCTCCTTGTACGCGTACCCGCGCGCCAGCAACCGCAGGACCTCACGCTCGCGATTGGTGAGCTGGTCGAGCTCCGGGTCGGCGACCGGCACGTCCGGCCGGGAGGCGAACGCGTCCAGCACGAACCCGGCCAGCCGCGGGCTGAACACGGCGTCGCCGTCGGCCACCCGCCGGATCGCCGCGGCCAGCTCGTCCGGCGAGATGGTCTTCGTGACGTAGCCGCGGGCGCCGGCCCGGATCAGGCCGATCACGTCCTCGGCCGCGTCCGAGACGGACAACGCCAGGAAGCGGACCTGCGGGTGGCTGCGGCGCATCGCGTCGAGTACCGCCCGCCCGCCGCCGTCCGGCATGTGCACGTCGAGGAGCACCACGTCCGGCTGGATCGCCGCGATCTTGCTGATCGCGTCGGCGACCGTGCTGGCCTCGCCCACCACCTCGACGTGTGCGCCCAGCTCGGCGCGGACACCGGCGCGGAACATGGCGTGGTCGTCGACCAGGAAAACGGTGAGCCGGCGGTCCACGGGCTCGGCGGGCTCGGTCATCTTGCGGTCTCCTTCCCGGCTGTCACGCTGTCCCGCGTCGCGGGCAGCGTCAGCCGTACCTCGGTACCGTCACCGGGGGCGCTGCGGATCTCCGCCTTGCCTCCGTGACGCTGCATCCGCCCGATGATCGAACCACGGACGCCGTGCCGCGTGTCCGCCACACCGGACAGATCGAACCCGGCGCCGCGGTCGCGGACGAACACGCTCAATTCGTCCGACTCGACCTCGGCGTAGAGCGAGACGGTCTGCACCCCGGCGTGGCGGGCCGCGTTGACCAGGGCCTCCCGGGCCGCTGCCACCAGGGCCGCGACCCGGTCGTCGCACTCGGTGTCGCCCACCACGACGGTCTCCACGCTGATCGCGTACGTGTCCTCGACCTCGGCCGCGGCCTGTTCCAGGGCCGCCGCGAACCGCTCGGTCGGCGACGCGGTCGGCTTGTAGAGCCAGTTGCGCAGGCTGCGCTCCTGGCCGCGGGCCAGCCGCTGCACCTCTTTGATGTCGGCCGAGTTGCGCTGGATCAGGGCGAGCGTGTGCAGCACCTGGTCGTGGATCATGGCCGCGACCTCGGCACGCTCCTGCTCGCGGATCCGGCCCTCACGCTCGGCGCGCAGCTGGTTGAACATGCGGTAGATCAGTGGGGCGGCGACCACCCCGACCCCCAGCAGGCCGACCAGCGCGAAGATCACGCCGTTCAGCACCGAGGACAGGCTGCCGGCCGGCGCGTAGACCGCGACCACGCCGATGATGCCGGTGGCGACCAGCACGCCGCCGCCGATGAAGCGGAACAGGAAGAACCGGCGGTCGCTCTCCGCCACCACGGCGGCCAGCCAGGGCGTCTGCGGCAGCGAGCCGGTCCAGTTGCCGCGGCGGGTCGGGTCGGCCTGGTGCCAGATGATGCCGGCGCCGACCGCGACCACGGCGATCAGCCAGCCCACCGTGCCGGCCACGTTGTTCTTGAAGACCAGCGCCTGGAGCAGCACCACGCCGAGGCCGATCGCCCCGAAAGGTAAAAGCATGGCGTAGTCACGTCGCGGCGGGGTGGCATCGGTGGGAATCTGTTGCGGCAGGACCGCCCAGAAGGCCGCGTACAGGAGAAGGCCGAGACCGTTGAAGCCCAGCAGAACCACCAGGGCGATGCGCACCGCGAGCAGCGGCAGCCCCAGATGCTCCGCGAGGCCGGCCGCGACGCCCGCGACGACACGATGGTCGCGCGGCCGGTACAGGCGGCGGGTGGGCGGGTTGACGGCGGTCGGGATGGCTCCTCCTCGGTCGGTACCTCCGATCGTCACACGTCCGGGGCGCTCGGACCACGGGGAACTTCCCCCGGTATCCGGGCTCCCGGATCTCAGGGTGGCCTCAGGGTCGGCGCCGGAAGCATCTCGGGTGGGTCCGCGGCGAGGATCGGTGACATGAACGACGAAGCTGCCGACAAGCGGGGTCCGTCCGGTCCGTCGCAGGACGAGCCGGCGCCTTCCGCCCCTGCCGCCAAGGACACCCCGCCGGCGGCTCCCACCACAGACTCCGCACCCGAGCCGCCCACCGCCGCCGCCCCGGCCGACGAGCCCGCCACCGCGGCTTTCCCCGCCGGAGAGCCCGCCACCGCGGCTTTCCCCGCCGGAGAGCCCGCCACCGCGGCGCCTGCGTCGGGCGAGCACGCCACCTCGGCTTTTCCGGCCGATGAGCCCGCCGCCTGGCCGTTGCGGGCCGACGAGCCGCCGACTGAGCCGATCGCGCCGAAGCCGTCGGCCTGGATGCCGCCGGCCGGTGACGCGCCGGAGGCCGACGTGCTGCCCACCGCGTTCGACGCCGGTGCGGGTGCGCCGCCGCCTCCGCCGCCGGGTGCCGGACCCACGCCTCCGCCGCCCGGCGCCGGACCCACGCCTCCGCCCTGGGCGGCCGGGTTCGGCGGGGCGAACTTCAACCGCGACCATCTCGTACGGCCCAAGCAGGGTCGCTACATCGCGGGCGTCAGCGGCGCGCTGGCCCGGGCCACCAACACCGACCCGGTCCTGTGGCGCGTGCTGCTCGCCGTGCTGGGCGTGATGAGCGGCGTCGGCGTCCTGCTCTACCTGATCGGCTGGCTGGTCATCCCGGCCGAGGGGGAGCCCGCCTCGCCGATCGAGTCGCTGCTGGGCAAGGGCAGGTCCGGAATGACCCCGTTCACGGTGGTCCTGCTGGGCGGCGCGGCCGTGCTCACCTTCGCCTTCATCGTGCAGGACGGCGTACGGGCCGGCCTGCTGGCCGCCGCGGTCATCCTGGCCGCCGTGCTGCTGATCAAGCGCGGGCAGTCGAACGCGAACGCCCCGGCTCCGGAGGCCGCCACGTTTCCCGGCGCGGCACCGGGCACGCCGCCGCCCGCGCCTGCCGATGTCGAGACCGCGCGTTTCGCTGCCACGACGCCCGCGGCCGCAACGGCCACGGAACCGGTGACCGAACCGATCGCACCGCGGCCGCCGCAGACCGGCGCCTATCCGCCCGAGACCAGCGCCTTCGCGCCGCCGAGCAGCACGTATTCGCCGCACACCGGCGCCTACCGGCCGCCCTTCGCCCCGCACGGCCCGTACGCCTCGCACGTCCCGCCGGCCCCGCCGGCACCGCCGACGCCGGCCCCGCGCCGCGAGAAGCCGCCGAAGGAGCGTTCCAAGCTCGGCCGGCTGACCTTCTTCGCCGTCGTCGTGGTGATCGGCCTGATGGCCGCGATCGACATGGCCGGCGCCAGCATCGCGATCTCCGCCTACTTCGCCGCCGCGCTCATCACCATCGCGCTCGGCCTGGTCGTCGGCGCCTGGTTCGGCCGGGCCCGCGGGCTGATCGCGCTGGCCCTGCTCACCACGCTCGGCCTGTTCGTCTCGACCGGCGCCGAGCGCTGGGGCGGCGAGATCGGCAACAGCGTCTACCGTCCGCTGACCCTGGCCGCGGTCGCCGACCGGTACGACTTCGCGGCCGGCAACGCGACGCTCGACCTGCGCAGGGTCGACTTCACCGGCCAGACGCAGAACGTCACGGTCACCATGAAGGTCGGCCAGCTGAGGGTGCTGCTTCCGGAGAACGTCGACACCAAGGCCACCGTGCAGGTGGACAACGGCCGTGCCCGGGTGCTGGGCAAGCACTTCGACGGCCGGGAGATCGCCGGCGAGCAGGTGGAGAACGTCGGGCCGGACGGCGCCGGCGGCGGCAACCTGACGCTGGATCTGCAACTGGACACGGGCAACCTGGAGGTCCTCCGATGAAGCCGCATCGCACCGACGGCGTCTCGCTCAGCTTCGGGGTGCTGTTCCTGCTGGTCGCGATCTGGTGGGCGGTGTCGCGGGTGGTCACCATCCACCTGCCCGCCGCGGGCTGGATCGTCGCCGGTGGACTGATCGTGTTCGGCGTGATCGGCCTGCTCGGGGCGATCCGGACCGGGCGACGCTCCGCGGAACCGGTCACTGCTCCGCCCGTACCGGAGCAAAAGCCGGAGATCCCCGGTGACCTGCCGCCGGAGATGCACGCGTCGATCGTGCGGGAGCTGATGGACGACCCGGCCGTGCGGTTCAACCGGGAACACCCGGACCTGGACGTCAAGCCGAAGGATTGATCAAGCGCCACACCCGCCGCCCGCGGACCAGGATCTCCCGGTCCGCGGGCGGCGCAATATGCTCGGCGGCATGAGCTCGTTCCCCGTTGTGTCCCACGCGCCCGTCATCGGTATCGGCCCGACCGCCGCGCGCGCCCTGACCGCCGAGTTCGCCCGGCACAACGCGGCCACCACCGCGTTGGTCGTCGGCGCCGACCACGCCTCCCCCGTGGTCTCCGCGGCCGTCGAGGCACTGCTTCCCGGTGACACGCTGACCCTGGTGGCCGGCGAGCGCAGCACCGCCGACCTGCTGCGCGACCACATCACCGGCCTGGGCAGCTGGATCGCCGACCGGGTGCGGGTGCTCGACACGCTGGACGAGGCCCAGCCCGCCGACGTGGTGATCGTCGGCGAGCCGGTGACCGGCACCGTGGACGAGGCGCGCGGCCTGATCGACCGTCTCGGGAAATATCTGAACGACGGCGCCGTGCTCAGCGTGGCCACCCCGGCGCTGCCCGGGCGCACCGGCGGCGCGGCGGCCGAGCTGTTCCGCCAGAGCGCCCTGTTCGGCGTCGGGTCAGACCTGGTGGTGCGTAACCAGCCGCCCGTTCGGGTGCACAAGCTGCGGTTCACCACGGCGGACACCAAGATCGCCGGGACGCTGGCGCCGGCGTACCGCCCGTCCAGCGTGCCGGTCACCCACGGCATGCACATCGACTCGAACGGCGTGGCCGCGGCCGGCATCGCGCTCGGGCTGGCGGCTCTCGCCCGTACGCTGCGGCCGAAGTCGCGCCTGTGGCTGATTCCCGCCCTGGCCGCCGGCCCGGTCGCGGCGTTCTTCCGCGACCCGGAGCGGGACGTGCCGGAGGACCCGGCGGCGGTGGTCGCGGCGGCCGACGGCCGGGTGCTGTCGATCGAACGGATGACCGACGACCGGTTCGGGCCGGGCGAGTTCCTGCGGATCGCGGTCTTCCTGTCGGTTCTCGACGTGCACGTCAACCGGGTGCCGGTGGCCGGCCGGGTGACGG
The DNA here is from genome assembly GCF_934643405.1 of uncultured Actinoplanes sp. Taxonomy (GTDB): domain Bacteria; phylum Actinomycetota; class Actinomycetes; order Mycobacteriales; family Micromonosporaceae; genus Actinoplanes. Next base: position 41,522 of record NZ_CAKUCL010000017.1, on the reverse strand, counting down.
ACTACTTCGTCGAGGAGGGCGGTTACGCGAACGCGATGACCGCGGCGGCCGAGCACAACGTGGCGGCGTACACGGTGCTGGACACCGAGCACGGCACGGTCGCGGTCGCGCAGCGGACCGGCCTGATCGCCCGGCGGATCGTGCAGCGCACGCCGGTCGGCACGCTGGTCGCCAAGGGCGAGCGGATGGGCCTGATCCGGTTCGGCTCGCGCACCGACGTCTACCTGCCGGCCGACAAGGCCACGCCGCTCGTCGGGGTCGACGACAAGGTCATCGGCGGCTCCACGGTGATCGCCCGCTGGCTCTGAGGACACGCGAAAGGGCCGCCTCCCCGGGGAGGCGGCCCTTTCGTGTCGGTTCAGGCGGCGTGCCGGGTGCGCAGCCACATCGCGGGGCCGCTGATCAGGTAGGCGCCGACCACCGCGACGAAGGTCAGGCGGGCGTCGACGAACGCGGCGACCAGGGGAACGAGCCACAGCCACGGCGGCAGCTTGATCAGCCGAGCGAGTTTCGCGTACGGGAAGCTGGAGACCATCGCGAAGGCCAGCAGGGCGACCCCGCCGAGCATCGCAAAGCCAGGCAGCGGCAGCCCGATGAGCACGGTCACGGCGAGCACGGCGGCCGCCATGGTGGTGGGCACGCCGGTGAAGAACTTGCCGTCCTTCGGCGAGACGTTGAACCGGGCCAGCCGGATCGCGGCGCAGATCGCGACCAGGATGCAGGCGATCATCGCGGCGGCGGTGGGCACCGTGTGGGCCAGCGCCGCGTAGACGACCACCGGGGCCGCCAGGCCGAATGAGCACATGTCTGCCAGCGAGTCCATCTGGGCGCCGAACGGGCTGGAGACGCCCAGCTTGCGAGCGAGCGCGCCGTCCAGGCCGTCGAACGCGACGCAGGCGACGAGACAGGCCGCGGCGTACCGCACGTCGCCGTGCATGGCCAGGAAGATGGCCATCAGGCCGAGGCCGAGGCTGGCCAGCGTGCAGCCGTTGACCAGGGCGAAGCGGAGGCGGCGGGCCGCCGTCTGTTCACCGGGCAGCAGCGAGGTCTCGGCCGCCTCGGGGCCGCCGACGACGTCGACCGCCGGAGTGCGGAAGTGTGCGGTGCCCGGTGGGGTCGGAAGTGCCGGAGCGAGCTCGGGGCCGGTGTAGATCACCTCGGCCCGGGTGGCGGTGGCGGCGCGGCCGGACTCTCTCGACCGGCGGCCGACCCGCACCAGCAATGCCTGCCGCGCGAGGGTTCCGCTGCGGCGCAACCGGCCTGCCCAACGGCGTCCGGCGGGACGGGGGCTATCCGTCGTACGACGCCGGCGCCAAGGGGTACTCGGCACGTGCTTCCTCCATGGATCGGTCTGCCCACCTGCAGATATTGCCGTGGGTTGTTGCCCTCAGCCCGCCGCACCCGCGGACCCTGAATTTGCGGGTTTACACCATTGCACAGCCGGACCACCTTGGCGAGAGATCAAATTCCTCGCCGGGCGGCCACACTGCCCCCGCCGGTTTCCTCCGCTGAGCGGACGGGTTCGGCCACTTTTTCGCCTCTCCCTGTGAGGAGTTTAACGCGCCGTTTCCGCGGTGATTCCCGCTAAGCCGGTACGGGCCAGCTCGGTGAGCCGCAACCCGCGTGCCTGGTCGAGCGTGAACCAGCGGGCCGCATCGGTGGATCCGGCCTCCTCGCTCACCACCGGTTCGGTCGGCGCGTCGATCGAGACGCGAAACAGGACCCGGATGACATGCCAGTCCATCGGCACCCCTTCCGGCCCGACGGCCGCCGGATCATATCGGTGCGAAACACCCAGAAGTCCGGTCACCCGCCCGTGTTGCGATGTCTCCTCGAAGAGTTCCCGCCGCAGCGCCTGCTCGGGCGTCTCTCCGTGGTCGGTACCACCCCCGGGCAGATGCCAGAGGCCGCTCCCCGGATACCCCGCAGCGATCCGGGTAAGCAGCACCCGGCCGGCCGGATCGGTCGCCGCCGCATAGGCCCCGAACCGCTGCATCGGCCCGGAGCTGCCGTTCCCGGCGTCCGCGTCGGCGAGGGCGCGGTCCGGGGCCGAGGCAACGGCGCGATCCGGGGCAGAGGCAGGGGCGCCGTCCGGGGCAGCGGCAGGGACGGGCGTCAGCGGCACGACCGGACGATCCAGGACGCGAGCGGTGAACGGCATCAGCGGCAGGCCGGCGAGCGCCGCCGGCGGGACCCACTCGACCAGGTCGGTGGTGCCGTCGGTCTCCGGGCGCAGGGCGCCACCCACCGGGGTCACGTCGTAGATCACCCGGTCGGTGTGTTCCAGCTTTCCGCTGGGCAGGCGCTCCACGTCGGCGGTCACCCCGCGCAGCGCGTCGATCCGGACCTCGAGGCCGGTCTCCTCGGCGAATTCACGGACCACCGCGTCGTCGGGGTGCTCGCCCTGCTCGACCCCGCCGCCGGGCAGGGTCCAGAGGCCGGGGAACTCGCTGGCGCTCGAATTCCGGGCGAGCAGGACCCGCCCGGAATCGTCGCGGAGCACGCCGTACGCCCCGACTCGCCTGATCTTCATCGGCTCCAGATTAGCCGCGCCTTCTGCAGCGCCTCGGCGGTGACTTCGGTCAGCAGATCCTCCGGCAGGTCGGCGACCTCCTTGAGCGGCATCCACCGCGCCTCGGAGGTGGAGCCGCCGACGTCCTTCACCGCGACCTCGGACGGCGCGTCGACGATCACCCGGTAGAAGGCGCGCACGCCGTGCCAGTCGATCGGGTACCCCTCCGGGCCGAGCGAGGCCGCGTCCCGGTGGCTGGCCACGCCGAGCAGCTCGATGAGCCGGCCCTCCTGACCGGTCTCCTCGACCAGTTCCCGGATGAGCGCGGTGCCGGGCTGCTCGCCGTAGTCGGTGCCGCCGCCGGGCAGGTGCCAGCGGCCCTCGCCGGGATAGCCGGGGGCGACGCGGGTGAGCAGCAGGCTGGTCTCGTGGGCGTCGGTCGCGATCGCGTACGCGGCGAACCGCTGGGCGCGGTGCAGGCCGTCCGGCCCCGGGTAGGCGTAGAAGGACGGGAAGTCCGGTGCCTCCTCGGGCCGCAGATCGGCCGATGCGGCGCTGAGCCCCAGCGCGGCCGCGGTGAACGGCCGCAGTTTGAGGCGCTCGGCCTCCTCGAGGGTGTGCCACCGGGCCAGGTCGGTGGGGTGCCCGACCCGGTCCACCAGGGTGCCGCCACGGATCGACACCGAGTAGATCAGCCGGTCGGTGTGGATGGTGACGCCGCGGTGCGGCAGCGAGCGCATGTCGGCCAGGACGTCACGGAGTCCGGCCACGGCGACGGACAGCCCGGTCTCGGCCGCGGTCTCGCGGACGACGGTGTGGTTGGGGTCTTCCCCGTGGTCGACTGCGCCGCCGGGGAGCGACCAGACGCCGGGGGTGCCGGAGCGGCTCGAAGCGCGCACGAGCAGCACACGACCGTCGTCGTCGGTGGCGACGGCGTACGCGGCGATCCGGCGGAGTGGTTCCAGTGCGGGGGTCACGGCGGCATTCTGCCCGGAATATGTTAGCTGCAGAAAACGTCTGTCGGATTCCTGACAGCTGGTTCGCCCCGCGTAACCGCAGATCAGAGGGGGTTTCGCAACTCAAAGCACGCAGTGCGTGACAATCCGTACCGAGAATTTCAGGGTCGGTCTCCGGGCGTTCACCGAGGTTTCTGCGTACGGTCGGCGGCCACGCTGGAGGCATGACTGAAGCACCGTACAGGCAACTGCTCCGGCCCTCCGACGACCGCATCGTCGCCGGCGTCTGCAGCGGCGTCGGGCGCTACTTCGGCGTCGACCCGGTGCTGATCCGGGTCGCCTTCGCCTTCCTCGCCGTGATGACCTGGGGCACGGCGCTCATCGCCTACCCGATCATGTGGTTCCTCATGCCCGAGGAGCCGGCGCCGGTGGCACCGGCCTGGCGCGACCCGGCCGACCCGACATGGGGCCGCCCGTCCGCCTGACCTCCTCGTGTGGGGATCTACGCCGCCCTGACGGGCGCAACTCCCCACACATCGTCTCCGCGGCCCGGCTCGCCGAGGACGCAGCGGGTCACTCCCACTCGATGGTGCCCGGCGGCTTGCTCGTCACGTCGAGAACCACCCGGTTGATCTCGCGGACCTCGTTGGTGATCCGGGTCGAGATCTTGGCGATCAGGTCGTACGGCAGGCGGGACCAGTCGGCGGTCATCGCGTCCTCACTGGAGACCGGCCGCAGCACCACCGGGTGACCGTACGTGCGGCCGTCGCCCTGGACGCCGACGCTGCGCACGTCGGCCAGCAGCACCACGGGGAACTGCCACACGCCCCGGTCGAGGCCGGCCGCGGACAGCTCCTCGCGGGCGATCAGGTCGGCGGCGCGCAGGATGTCGAGCCGGTCGCGGTCGACCGCTCCGATGATCCGGATCGCCAGGCCGGGGCCGGGGAACGGGTGCCGCTGCACCATCTCCTCCGGCAGGCCCAGCTCGGCGCCGAGCGCGCGCACCTCGTCCTTGAACAGCGTGCGCAACGGCTCGATCAGCGCGAACCGCAGGTCGTCGGGCAGGCCGCCGACGTTGTGGTGCGACTTGATGTTGGCGGTGCCGGTGCCGCCGCCGGACTCCACCACGTCCGGGTAGAGCGTGCCCTGGACCAGGAACTCGATGTGGCGTTCGGCGTCCAGTTCGCGGGCCGCGGCCTCGAACGTACGGATGAACTCCCGACCGATGATCTTGCGCTTCTGCTCCGGGTCGGTGACGCCGGCCAGGTGACCGAGGAAGACGTCGGACGCGTCGACCACCTTGAGCCGGATGCCGGTGGCGGCCACGTAGTCCTTCTCCACCTGCTCGGCCTCGCCCGCGCGCAGCAGGCCGTGATCCACGAAGACGCAGGTCAGCTGGTCGCCGATGGCCTTGTGGACGAGCGCCGCGGCGACCGCCGAGTCGACCCCGCCGGAGAGGGCGCAGAGCACCTGCTTGTCGCCCACCTGCTCGCGGATCGCGGCGACCTGGTCCTCGATGATGTTGGTCGGCGTCCAGGTGGGCTCGAGGCCGGCGATGTCGTACAGAAAGCGCTCCAGCATCTGCTGGCCCTGCCGGGTGTGCGCCACCTCGGGGTGGAACTGCACGCCGGCCCGCTTCGCGGTGAGGTCCTCGAAGGCGGCGACCGGGGCACCCGGGGTCGACGCGGTGACCGCGAAGCCCTGCGGGGCGACCGCGACGCTGTCACCGTGACTCATCCACACCGGCAGGTCGTCGGGAAGGTCGCGCAGCAGGGTGCCGCCCTGGGCGGTGAGCAGGGTCCGCCCGTACTCCCGGGAGCCGGTGTGCGCGACGGTGCCGCCGAGCGCCTGCGCCATCGCCTGGAAGCCGTAGCAGATGCCGAACACCGGCACGTCGTTGTCGAACATCGACGGGTCGAGCACCGGCGCGCCCGTCTCGTAGACACTGGACGGACCGCCGGACAAAATGATCGCCGCGGGGTTCTTCGCGAGCATCTCGGCGACCGGCATCGAATGCGGCACGATCTCCGAGTAGACCCGCGCCTCGCGGACGCGGCGGGCGATCAGCTGGGCGTACTGGGCGCCGAAGTCGACGACGAGAACGGGACGCGGTGTGCTCACCCGCCGAGTTTACCGTTGGCCGTGCGCACGTTCCCGGCCCGGTCGTACGCGCGGACCTGCACCGTACGGGCTCCGGCCGGCACCGCGAAGCGCCGCAGATACCCGGTGTGACGCACCGCCACCTTGCCGTTCACGACCAGTTCCAGCCGCGTGATCCCGGACGCGTCGGCCGCCCGCGCGGTGACCGCCTTGCGGTTCCCGGCGACCCGCACCACCGGGGCGGTGTTGTCGGCGCGCACGTACCGGCGTACGGACGTGGTGTTGCCGGCCCGGTCGTAGGCGCGCACCTCGACCGGCACCGCGGCGCTCAGGCCGGCCGTCTGCCAGGGCATGGCGTACGGCGCGGAGGTGTCCGTGGCGATCAGCCGTCCCGCGACGAACAGCTGGACCTTGGCGATGCCGTGCTGGTCGGCGGCCGCCGCCGTGATCGTCACCCGGCCGCGCGCCAGGGCCGGCGTCGCACCGAAAATCACCGCGGGCCGCGTCACGTCACCCGCGTAGGGCAGCGCGTTCAGGGCGGCGAGCGCGTCGATCCGGCCGGACGGGCTCACCTTCGACGCGATCAGCGCGGACCGGATCTCGGCGGCGCTCGGGGCGGGGTCGGTCGAGGCGAGCAGCCCGGCGACGCCCGCCACGAACGGGGTGGCCGACGAGGTGCCGCAGTAGTCGCCGACGGCGCCCGCGATCGTCTGCGCCGCGTTGCAGCCCGGCGCCGCGACGTCCACCCAGCTGCCGTAGTTCGACCAGGGATAGCGGGTGTCGGCCGGGGTCAAGCCGCCGACCGCGAGCACCGACGGGATGGCCGCCGGGTAGTGCGGCCGGTTGCTCCCCCGATTGCCGGCCGCGGCGATGACCAAAGAACCCTTGCTCTGCGCGTACGCCACCGCGTCACGCAACAGGAGGCTGTCGTCCGACCCGCCCAGCGACAGGCTGATGATCGACGCGCCCCGGTCGGCGGCGTACCGGATGCCGGCCGCGATCTTGTCGTAGCCGCCGCCACCCTTCGCGTCCAGCACCTTGACCGGCAGGATCCGGCAGGCCCAGCAGGCGCCCGCGACACCGGTGCCGTCGTAGCCGGCGGCCGCGATCACCCCGGCCGCCATCGTGCCGTGCCCGTTGTCGTCGGCGGCGTTGTCGTCGTCGTTCACGAAGTCGTGCCCGGGCAGCACCCGCCCGGCCAGGTCGGCGACCGGGCTGACCCCGGTGTCCACCACGGCGATCACCACCCGGCCGTTGCCGCGCCCGGCCGACCATGCCTGGTTGACCCGCGTCTTCACCAGGCCCCACTGGCGCGCGTAGCCCGGGTCGTCCGGACGGATGGCGTCGGCGGCGGCCCGCGCGGACGAGGGGGCCGGCGCCAGCAGGGCCACACCGGCCACCAGCCCCGCGATCACTGCACGCATCGTGTCCCGCCTTGGTGAGGAAAGGTTTCCCCTCACGGTCGGCACCGCCGCGCCACGTTCCGGTGACGCCCGGTAGTGATCACGTTGCGGGATGGTGCGGGTAGGAGCCGTCATTTACTGTGCCGCTGTGCGTTCCAACAAGCTGGGCCTCTGGATCGGCGCCGCCGTGGTCCTGGTGCTGCTCGCCGGCGGCGGCATCGCGTGGGCGGTGAGCTCGCGGTCGTCGAGCGGCAAGGCCGCGACGCCGGCCGGTGCCGCGCCGGCCACGTCGGCCCCGGCGCCGACGACCCCGCCGCCGCCGCCCGGCGCGGACATCAAGGGCCCGCTGGATCTGGTGATCCTCGGGGTGGACACCCGGGTGTCGATCGCCGACTGGGAACCACACTCCGACGCGATCATGCTGCTGCACGTCGAGCCCGACCTGCGGTCGGCGTATCTCTACTCGCTGCCGCGCGATCTGCGGGTCAAGATGCCCCGATTCCCGAAGGCGGGCTTCGCCGGCGGCACGTACAAGATCACCGAGGCGATGGGCCGGGGCTCACGCGTTCCGGGTTCCAAGAAGCACAGCGTCGCCCAGGGGTACGAGCTGCTCACCAAGACGCTTACGGCGTACACCGGGATCAAGCAGTTCCAGGCGGGCGCGATCCTCAACTTCGGCGGGCTCGAGAAACTCACCGACCAGCTCGGCGGTGTCGACCTGGTGATCGACCAGAAGGTCACGTCGCACCACCGCAAGCCGGACGGATCGCTGCGGCCGCTCAAGCCGGGCGGCGGCGACTATCTCGGGCCCCAGGCGGTCTACCACCCGGGCAAACGGCACCTGGCCGGCTGGCAGGCGATCGACTACGCACGGCAGCGGTACGGCCTGCCGGACGGCGACTACGACCGGCAGCGTCACCAGCGGCAGCTCGTCAAGGCGCTGCTGGCCCGGGCGATGGACCAGGGTCTCGTCGCCGACCAGGCGAAACTCCAGGGCGTGATCGACGCGCTCGGCGAGACGCTGGTCTACGTGGGCGGGCGCAAGCCGCTCGAATACGCGTACGCGCTGCGCGACCTCAAACCGGCGAACATCACCCTGGTCGGCCTGCCCGGTTCCGGCGTGGGCAGCGGCGGCGGTTACCTGGGCGAGCAGCTCACCGCCGAGGGCAGGGGCTTCCTGACGGCGGTGGCGTCCGGCCAGGCGAAGCAGTACCTGACCAAACACCCGAAGCTGGTCAACAAGTCCGGCTAGTCGTGCACTGATGGTTCTCCGCCCGGCGACTCAAGGGCGTGACGAAGGTCAAACCGCCGGGTTCCGTCCACCGCCGCAGGATGAGAACCATGGACCGCGACGGGCTGACCGCGATGCCGGAGACCGCGCCGGGCATCACGGCGGCGCCGTCGCGGCGACCGCGCCGGCTCCCGGCGTCCTCGCCGCCTGCGCGACCCTGCTGGTCACCGGCTTTCCGCGGCCGCATCATGGCCCTCTGGGTCTTCGTCTACCTGGGCACCACACCGATCGGCAGCGTGCTGACCGGCTGGATCATGTCGACCGGCGGCCCGCGCGCGGCTCTGTGGGTCGGCGCCGGCTCGTGCCTGGTGGCCGCCGCCGTCGCGCTCCGGGTGCACACACCCCCGCATCCGGACGCTGTCCTGACCGATATCGGCACGGACTGACGGCGTACCCGGATGGTCGCCGGTTCAGGGTTTCGGCGGCTTGGCCGGGCTGTAGAGCCACGCGGTGAAGAACTGGTCGAGGTCCTTGCCGGAGAGCTGCTCGGCGAGGGCCTTGAGATCCTCGGTCGTCGCGTTCCCGTCGCGGTGGTCGCTCGTCCAGCGCTTGAGCAGCTGATCGAAGGCCGCGTCGCCGATCGTCCTGCGCAGCGCGTAGACGGTCATGCCGCCACGCTGATAGACGACATCGCCGAAGAGCCGCTGCACGCCCGGGTCACCGGCCTTCTCCCCCTGACCCCAGGAGAAGCTTGCGTACGCCGTGTCGAAGCTGGCCGCCACGGACGGTCCACCTTCGTGCTCGTCCCACAGCCACTCCGCATAGGTGGCGAAGCCCTCGTTGAGCCAGATGTCGCGCCAGGCCGTCAACGCCACGCTGTCGCCGAACCACTGGTGGGCCAGCTCGTGCGCGATCACGCCCTCGTTCTGGCCACCCGCGAAGAACGCCTGGCCGTAGACCGGACGCGACTGGGTCTCGAGCGCATAGCCGATCCGGGAGTCGCTCAAGGCCACCCCGCCGTACGCGTCGAACGGATACGGCCCGAATTTCGTCGCCAGGAAGTCGGCTATCTCGCCCGTACGCGCAAGTGACCTGGCCGCCGGCCCGTCGGCCGGAAGGGAGTCGCCGACCGCGACCACCATGGGTTTCCCGGCATGGGTGGAACGGGTGAGGCGGTACTGTCCGATCACGACGGTGGACAGATAACTGGCCATCGGCGACGACTCGGTCCAGCGCCAGGTGGTCCAGCCGCCGGTGGACTCCGAGGGGCCGGGCACGCCGTTGCTGATCACCTCGACGCCGTCCGGCACGGTCATCGCCAGCGCGAAGGTCGCCTTGTCCTTGGGATGGTCGTTCACCGGGTACCACGTGCTCGCCGACTCCGGCTGGCCCAGCGCGATGGCGCCGTCGCCGGTCCGCAGCCAGCCGCCCTCGCCGAGCGACTTGGTGCCGATCTGCCCCGGCTTCCCGCTGTAGTCGATCACGACGGTGAACTTGCCGCCGTTCACGATGCCGGCCGCCGGCGTGATCACCAGCTCGGCGGCGTCCTGCTGAGCCGTGGCCGCGCGCCCGTCGACCTGCACCTTGGTCGTCTTCAGGCCGGCCAGGTCGAGATCGAAACGGGACAGGTCCTGCGTCGCGGTCGCGGTGATCGTCGCGGTGCCGCCCAGCTCCCCCGACTTCGGGTCGTACCGCAGCTTCAGGTCGTACCCGGCCACGTCATACCCGCCATTGCCGTACTTGGGGAAGTAGGGGTCACCGGCGCCCTCGGCCCCCGGCTGGAAGCTCGCGGCCGGACCGGCCGCCGGCCGCGGCCCGTCGGAGCACCCGGCCAGCGTGACCAGCACGATCGCGACAGTCGCAGCACGCCTCATACGGCGAGACTACCCAGCGATCCGGCGACCCCGGCTCAGCAGGCGTCCCGGCGGAACTTCTTCTCGGTCATCCTCGTGGTGCTGGTCGGCAGCTTGCCGACCAGCACCTCATCCGGGCCGGAGGCGGCAAGGGCGGTCACGGAGCCGAGGGTAGCGTCCGTCGCGAATGGACGGAACGCGTTTCCTCAGCGGTCCAGGACGAGCGCCACCTTCTGGAATTCCTTGACGTCGTGGTAGCCGCACTTGGCCATCGCCCGGCGCAGGCCGCCGAACAGGTTCAGCTGGCCGTCCGGGCGGTCGGCCGGGCCGAAGAGCAGCTCCTCGAGGGTGCCGTCCGGCTCGCCCGCGATGCAGAAACCGCCACGCGGCAGCGACGGGTGGCTGGCCGACGAGTGCCACCAGGCGCCGCCGGCCGGGGAACCCTCGGCCAGCGACAGCGGCTCGCCCAGCATCACCGCGTCGGCGCCGCAGCCGATCGCCTTCGCGATGTCACCGCTCGTCGAGATGCCGCCGTCGGCGATCAGGTGCACGTACCGGCCGCCGGTCTCGTCCAGGTAGTCCCGGCGGGCCGCGGCCGCGTCGGCGATCGCGGTCGCCATCGGGACCCGGATGCCGAGGACCGTGTCGGTCGTGGACCACTCGTCCGCGCCGACCCCCACGATCACGCCGGCCGCTCCGGTGCGCATCAGGTGCAGAGCGGTCTTGTAGTCCGTGCAGCCGCCCACGATGACCGGCAGGTCGAGGTCGGCGATGAACTCCTTGAGGTTCAGCGGCTCGTCCGTGGTGGACACGTGCTCGGCGCTGACCAGGGTGCCCTGGATGACCAGCAGGTCGACACCGGCGTCCAGGACGACCGGGGCGAGCGCGAGCGTGTGCTGCGGCGACACCCGGACGGCGACCGTCACGCCGCCCTCCCGGATGGTCCGCACCCGCTCGGCGATCAGCTCCGGCTTGATCGGCTCCGCGTACACCTCCTGCAGGCGGCGGGTCGCGTCCGCGTCCTCGCCGAGGGAGGCCAGCTCCTCCAGGATCTTGCTCGGGTCCTCGTAGCGGGTCCACAGGCCCTCGGCGTTGAGCACGCCCAGGCCGCCGAGGCGGCCCAGGGCGATCGCCGACTGCGGGCTCATGGTCGCGTCCGACGGATGCGCGACGCAGGGGATCTTGAAGGGGTACGCGTCGACGCGCCACTCGGTGGACACGTCGTCCACGTCGCGGGTGCGCCGGCTCGGGACGATGGCGATGTCGTCCAGGTGGTAACCGCGCTGAGCGGTCTTGCCAAGACCGATCTCCACGACGTCACGCATTCCGGTTCCTGTCTGTGAGAGAGCTCAGCGGGAGTGGTAGTTCGGGGCCTCGACGGTCATCTGGATGTCGTGCGGGTGGCTCTCCTTGAGGCCCGCCGCGGTAATCCTGATGAGCTGCCCACGCTCCTGCAAGTCCGGGATCGTCTCGGCGCCGGCGTAACCCATCGCCAGCCGCACGCCCCCGACGAGCTGGGCCACCACGCGGGAGAGCGGACCACGGTACGGCACCTGGCCCTCGACGCCCTCCGGCACCAGCTTCTCCTCGGGCACGTCGTGCTGGAAGTACCGGTCCTTGGAGTACGACTTGGCCTGGCCCCGCGACTGCATGGCGCCCAGCGACCCCATGCCACGGTACGACTTGTACTGCTTCCCGTTGACGAAAATCAGATCGCCGGGGCTCTCCTCGGAACCGGCCAGCAGGCCGCCGAGCATGACCGTCTCGGCGCCGGCCACGATCGCCTTCGCGATGTCGCCCGAGTACTGGATGCCGCCGTCGGCGATCACCGGGACGCCGGCCGGGCGGCACGCGCGCGCGGCCTCCATGACGGCGGTGATCTGCGGGACGCCGACGCCCGCCACGATCCGGGTGGTGCAGATGGCGCCCGGGCCGACACCGACCTTCACCGCGTCCGCGCCGGCCTCCACCATGGCCTTGGCGCCCGCGTAGGTGGCCACGTTCCCGCCGACGATGTCGGTGGCGGTGTCCCGCTTGAGACGCGCGATCATCTCGAGCACCTGGCGCTGGTGACCGTGCGAGGTGTCCACGATGATCACATCGACGCCCGCGTCGATCAGGCCGCGGGCCCGCTTGTACGACTCGTCGCCGACGCCCACCGCGGCGGCCACCCGGAGCCGGCCCTGCGCGTCCTTGGTGGCGTTCGGGTACTGCTCGCTCTTGGTGAAGTCCTTCACCGTGATCAGCCCGCGCAGCCGGCCGCTCTCGTCGACCAGCGGCAGCTTCTCCACCTTGTGCCGCTGGAGCAGGGTGAGCGCGTCGTCCTTGCCGACCCCGACCGGGGCGGTGACCAGCGGCATCTTGGTCATCACGTCGCGGACCTTGGCATCCGAGTCGGTGACGAACCGCATGTCCCGGTTGGTGACGATGCCGACCAGGATGCCGTCACCGTCGACCACCGGGACGCCGGAGATGCGGAACCGGCCGCACAGTTCGTCGACCTGGCGGAGGGTGTCCTCGGGGCTGCACGTCACCGGGTTGGTGATCATGCCGGACTCGGAGCGCTTCACGAGGTCGACCTGGGCGGCCTGGTCCTCGGGCGACAGGTTGCGGTGCAGCACGCCGATGCCACCCTCGCGGGCCATCGCGATCGCCATGCGCGCCTCGGTCACCGTGTCCATCGCCGCGGACAGCAGCGGGATGGTCAGCTCGATATTCCGCGTGAGCCGCGTGTTGGTGTTGACCCGGCTGGGCACGATATCCGATTCGCCGGGTTGCAGAAGCACGTCGTCGAAGGTCAGGCCGAGCGGAACCGTACGGGCGGACTCAGTCTCCACGGAGCATCCCTAACTGCAAGTTGACGGATGGTTCATCGTACCCATCCGGCATCCGTGACCCCGGGCGACGGACAGGTCGTGCGGGCCAGCACACACCGGCCGGAGGTGAGTACGGTAAGGGGGTGCAAGAAGAGCCGATCGACCCGTTCAACGGCGACCCGACGGACCCGGCCGCGGGTCTCGACGACCTCAGCGAGGACGCCGAGACCGACCCGCTGACCGAGGCCGAGCGGCAGGATGTCCTGGAAGACCTCTCCGACCTGGAGATTTACCAGGCACTGCTGAGCCCGACGGGAATCCGTGGTCTGGTCATCGAGTGCGAGGACTGTCACGAGCCGCACTACTTCGATTGGGACCTGCTGCGCGGAAACCTGCGTCATCTGCTGAGCAGCGGGCGGCCGCGGGTGCACGAACCGGCCTACGATCCGGATCCGGATCACTACGTTACGTGGGAGTACGCCCGGGGTTACGCCGACGGCGTACACGACACGTTGGCGGAGGGATCGGACGAGGAGCCGAGCTGAGTTGCTGGCTCCGCTTCGCTCCGCGGCGATTGCCTTGTAACCGGTGAGTTGGCAGGCGGATTCCCGCCGCCGCACACCCCGCGGCGGCGAAAATCCGACTGCCAACTCACCGGCGGCAATCGCGGGTGGGGGCAATAGCGCCCCCGGAACCCGCGAAAATCCGACTGCCAACTCACCGGCGGCGATCGCGGGTGGGGGCAGTAGTGCCCCCGGAACCCGTGGAACTGTCTGTGTGGGTCAGGCGACCAGGCCGGCTCGGAAGCCTGCGGCTACCGCGTGGGCTCGGTCCCGGGCGCCCAGTTTGCGGAAGAGACGCCGGGCGTGGGTCTTGACCGTGTCCTCGGAGACGAAGAGCTCGCGCCCGATCTCGGCGTTGCTCTTGCCGTCCGCCATCCCCCGCAGCACCTGCAGCTCGCGCTCGGTGAGCGTGAGCCGCCGGCCGGCCGGAGCCGGATCCGCGACGCCGACCTGGGTCTCGTTGCCCGGCCAGGCCACCATCGGGCGGCCGGTCACCGGGTCGATCGGGGCGTCGCCACGCTGCGCCGGGACCATCGGCGAGTTGGGCAGCATGGCCGGGACGGCGGCCGCGTTCGGCGACCCCATGCCCATGCCGTTCTGATACGCGCCACGCGCCGCGGGCGAGTTGTTGTTGCGGGCGCCCCCGGCCACGGTGGCCGGCTGGGCGTTGCTGCCGTTGATCGGCATGCCCTGCGGGCGCACCGGGAGCAACAGCAGGAGCAGCGCCTTGGCGACGACGCTGACCAGGTCGTGCTCGACGCCGCGGATGACGCCGCGGGCGCCGGCCGCCACGGCCGCCGCGGCGACTCGTGGATCTTCGGCGCCGAAGAGCACCACCTGTGCCTGGGGGGCACGGGCGAGCACACGCCGGGTGAACCCGACGCTGTCGGGACGGGTCACGGCGGTGTCGGCCAGGACCACTTCTGCCGGCCGTTCAGCCAGGCGGATCATGGCCTCGGTCTCGCTGACCGCAGTCCGGACGACGCCGGTCATGCCGAGCCGGGCCGCGGTGGACGCGACGGTCTGGGCCGCCAGCGGGGTACGGACGCACACGAGGACGGTACGCACAGTGATCCTCCTTCTCTCTCAGAGGAGATCACGCGAGGGCCGCAGCATTACGCGCTTTAGATGGAAAAAATGGGAAAGATCGGTATGAGTTGCTGACCCGATGTCATGAGGCTGCGGAAGACATCGAAGAGTCGTGTGTGAGCCGGGGATCTCGGGGGTAACACCGCGGCAGGCCTGAGCAAGGCCCCTCAAGTTCACACTCCGCGGTGCCGCGCGGGAGGAGGGTGTTTGATGTCGAACGTTCGCAGACTGCCCGGGCCCATCGCCGACCTCTGGGACTGGCAGCGGCTCGGCTTGTGCCGAGGCCGGGACAGTGCTCAGTTCTTCCACCCGGACGGCGAGCGCGGGTCGTCCCGCAACCGCCGGGAAGCGAAGGCGAAGTCCATGTGTGCCGCTTGCCCGGTCCGTGCCGAGTGCGCGGCGCACGCCTTGGCCGTACGCGAGCCGTACGGGGTCTGGGGAGGTTTCAGCGAAGCGGAGCGGCTGCGGCTGCTCGCCGTCGGCTGGGAGGACCTCGCCGACCGGCATCACGGACGCGTCGACCTTGCTCGTCTCGAGGCCCGCCTGGGACGGCCCCACAAGTCGGCGGTACCGGCACAACGGCAGGCTCCAGCGGCCTGACACGACGCGGCACCCGGCATCACCTTCAGCACCCGGTCCCCCGTGGGGGGCCGGGTCGCGTTGCTTCGCGGCTCTTCAACAACCGCATTGGCTGACATGCAAGCCACCGTATGAGCGACTTGCGTAATCACGACGGACCGGTAGTGCGGCCTTCAACTAACTGACACGGACCTCGACCGAGTGCCAGCCGGACGCCCCGTCCGGGGCCGGCGGGGCCGGGGTGCTCGTCTGCGTCTGCCCGTCCCGATCGGTCGCGCGTACTCGGATCCGGTGCGTCCCCGGCGTCGCCTGCCAGGCGAAACTCCACTCGCGCCAGGTGTCGCTGGAGGGAATCGCGTGGAGCGTGGCCGGCTCCCAGGCGCCGTCGTCAACCTGCACCTCGACCTTCGAGATGCCGCGGTGCTGCGCCCACGCCACCCCCGCCACGGTCACCGTGCCGGCTTGCCGGGACGCACCGTCACGAGGCGTGTCGATCCGCGACTCGGTCTTGATCGACCCCTGCTGCGACCAGCCACGCGGCACCCAGTAGGCGTCGAAGTCGGAGAACCGGGTCAGCTCGATCTCGGTGATCCACTTGCAGGCGCTCACGTAGCCGTACAGGCCCGGGACCACCATCCGTACCGGAAATCCGTGGTTGATCGGCAGCGGCTGGCCGTTCATCCCGATCGCGAGCAGCGCGTCGCGCCCGTCCCGCAGAGCCGCGGTGGGTGATCCACAGGTCCACCCGTCCACCGCACGCTGGACCACCTGATCGGCGCCGGGCAGCGGATCGGCCTCGTCGAGCAGCGCCTTGATCGGTGTGCCGAGCCACAGCGCGTTCGAGATCAGATTGCCGCCCACCTCGTTGGACACGCAGGCCAGCGTCACGTATCGCTCGATCATCGGCCGCTTCAGCAACTGCTCCCAGGTGATCGTGATCGGGTTGCGCACCATCCCGTGAATGCGCAACTCCCAGGTCGAGGGATCCACCTGCGGGGGATAGAGCGCCGTATCGATCCGGTAGAAGTCGCGGTTGGACGTCACGAACGACACCGCGCCCGGCGCCTGCACGTCCGCCGGCAGCGGGGGCGGCGTCTGCTGCGGCGCCGGCAGCACGACGTGGTCGCGCGCCTCGGTCACCGCCCGCCGCGCGGTCAGCCATCGCCCGGCGAAACCGCTGACTACCGCCACGCCACCCAAGATCCCCACGGCCTTGAGGAATCGGCGCCGGCTTCCTTCCTCGTACGCGACGTGCCCGGAACCGGGCCTTGGAGACCCGGGTCCGTCGTGGTCCGGGCCGTCCGCGGCCGCCGGGCGGACGGCGGTGGTTGCGCTTCCCCCGGCACCCACCGTGGCCAGCGTCGCAGCACCGGCGGGCACCGGTGCAGGCGCCGGCGGCAGGCCCGCCAGTCTCAGCAGATATCGCAGCACCCAGACGGCGAGCCCGGCCCCCACGACCGTCGGCAACCAGGCGAACGCGCCCGCGTCGTGCCGGGTCATGGCGGCGGCGACACCGATGGCCGCGAACAGCGCGATCCCGCCCAGGGCCAGCCGCCAGGATCGGAGGGCGACGACCCCCACCCCGTAGGCGTAGGCGGCCAGCAGAATCGCGGTTCCGGTGATCAGCGCGGTCTTGTCGTGCACGCCGAAGACCTGGATGCCGAAGTCCTTGACCGGCCCCGGCACCTGATCGACGACCACACCGCCGACGGCGAGCAGCGGCGCCGACAGCGGACCGGTCGCCACCGCGACCACTTCGGCCACCCCGACGGCAACCGCGGCCGCGACAACGCCGGCCACTCCGGCACGAACCGAGACTCTCACGTCCCCATCCTGCTCCGCGATCGCCTTACCGGCGACGCCCGAGCCCGCAACGTGCTCAACCCAACGCATCGGGTCCCGGCGCGCCGATCGGGCCCGGCCTCCTCAGCGCCGGTACGCCCGGCGCAGGCAGCGGTGGATGCCGAAGCCGCCCAGCGCTGTTAGCGCGGCGCACACGACCAGCAGGAATCCTTCGGTGAGCGGGTCGTGCGCGCCGGACGCCAGGGAGATCACAAGGACCAGGACCAGGACGGCGAAGAACAGGGTCAGGGGAATCAGGACGACCAGGCCGAGGATCGCGGGGATGCGCGACTGGGAGGCGCCAGGGGACGAGGGCGGCCGCGGTGCCGGGACGCGGCTCGGGTCCCGCGGTGGCTGGTCGACGCGGAGAGCGGACGGGATGCGGGCGTCGAGCCAGGGCAGCGCCTGGTACGCGCCGGCGAACAACGACGGCTCGACGGTCACCACGACGGCGTCGTGCCCGACGAACTGACGAGCCCCGTCCGGCCAGGCCAGCACGATCGAGCAGGCGTCGAAACGGACGGTCGCCACCGAGTCCTCGTCGATCAGGCTGACCCCGTCGGCGCCGATGACCAATCGGTGATGGGGATGGTCCAGGGACGCGTACGGCGTCCCGGTGACCACCGTCGCCGAGCTGGCGGGCGCGGCGGTGCAGCCCGCCCAGTCCGCGCGTGACTGCGGTGCCCGGATCAGGCCGGAGGCGCTCGCGGCGGCGGCCACGGCGGCGACGTCGGCGGCGGTGACCGCGCGAGTCTCGGCGATCACCTCCGCCACGTCCTGCACCGGCAGTCCGAGCAGCAGGTTGAACGCCTGACCGGGCACCAGCGCACCACGCCCGGCCGCCTCCTCCAGCGCCTCGGTCCGCTGCTTGATCACCGCGGCCACATCGGACTCGTCGACTCGCCCGACGCGCATCGCGGCCAGCACGTCGGTGAACCCGCCGACCAGCGCGCCCTGTTTCTCCGGCAACGCGTCGGCCACCGCGGTGACCACGGCCTGCGCGACCCCGAGCGGCTCGTAATCGGTCCGGACCGTGTACGACAGCCCGCCGTCCTGGCGCAGCTCGCGCCGCAGTTCCCGCTCCAGCACGTCGGTGAAGACCGACGCGGCCGTCCCGCGCGGCACCACCGCGTCCCACACCAGCACGCCGCCCGGCCCGGGAAAGTACGCGGGCGTGACCGGCAGCGCCGACGACGGCGTGGGCAACGGCCGCCGCGCACCGCTGGGCAGGTCCAGCTCGAGCCCCTCGGGGACGCGCTCACCGGACACCCAGAGAACGGCGTTCTCCCTGGTGAAGAAGTGCGCCACCCAGGCGCGCAGGTCCTGCTCGGTGATGGCCGGCAGCCCCCATTCCGGATACGAGGGCATCCCGTAGTCGCGCGCGCCGTGCCGCCACATCGGCAGGTCCTCGGCCACACCGCCGCCGCGGCCGTTCGCCTCCGCGCGCAGCAGGTCCTTCTCGGTGGCCATCCGGTGCATCGGCAGCTCGCGCAGGGACGCGCACACTCCGCTGAGGAACGTCGCGACGTCCTGTTCGCTGCCCTGCATGTGGAAGAAGGTGAACTCGACGCCGGTCGCGCCGTTGTAGTGATAGTCGGCGATGCCCGCGGAGTGCAGCGCCAGGTGTTCGACCAGGTGGGTGATGCCGCGGCGGGCCAGCGGCTCGTCCGCGAAACCCACCCGGAAGGCGAGGCCGGCGCGGATCTGGCCGGTGCCGGGGGCGAGCAGGACGGGTACGCCGTCCACCTCGAGCTGCTCGATCACCGCTTGCCTCCCAGGGCCCTCTTCCGGTGCCGGAGGATGACGGATGCCACGTCGCCGGACAGGTACTGCCAGGGCATCTCCTGGCCGAGGTTGCCGAGCAGCTCGAAGGTCCGCCGCGCAGCCGGCTGATCGTCGAGGAGGCTGAACGCCATCGCGAAGTAGTTCGCCGCATACGTCCACCCGTGTTCGCGTCCGAAGTCCGGGTGCCACACCGAGCGTTCCGCGGCCTCGTGGAGTTCGCCGCGCACCGTGGTCAGGTAGGTCTTGCCGACGCCACCGCCGCCGATCTCCATCCAGTGCTCGAGGTGCCCGTCCGCGACCAGACCGCCCTGCGGCGCACCGGGCGGCGCGGCCAGCATCGCCTCGCGGCACCACGGGTGCAGCAGCTCCCAGCTGCCGCTCCACTTCGGGCAGAGGCTCTGAAGGAACTGGATCTGACCCGGCAGGTGGTGCGGATCGACCGCGGTGAGCTTGTCGTACCGGCGTCGTGTCTCGGCCGGGCCGAGCTCGAGCCCGCGCGCCGAGGTCAGCCGCGCCACCCACAGGGCCGGGTCGTGCGGGTGCCGGGCGATCGCCTCCCTCAGCACCGTCTCGGCCAGCCGCAGCCACTCGTGGAACGTGGCGAACTGCGACCGGCTGACGTGCTCGGCGCGGTACCCGGACCGCACCTCCCAGCCGATGTCGATCAGGTGGAAGGCGAGCATCGCGGCCGCCGAGCCGTCCCGCGCGTCACTGTTCGCGGCATGGCGCAGGAACGCCTCGAGGCCCTCGGTGTTCTTCCGGTCCAGGCCGGCTCCGATGCGCAGCAGCATGGTGCGGGCGACCGGGCCGGGCGCCGCGTCGAGCACCGCGCGCACGGCGGCCCAGTCGCGGGCGGCCAGCCCGGCCCGTAGGTCCGTCACCTCGGGATACGCGGCGGCCGGATCGAGCAGGACGGCATCGGGGTCGGACACGGCGCGAAGCATAAATGATCGTGAAAATCTGCGGGCGCCGGTGCCGTGCCGCTCTCAGCTCAGCAACGGGTCTTCCATCAGCTGCTCGAACGCCAGCTCGGCCGCGCCCATCAAAGCGGCGTCGTCGCCGAGCTCCGGGGTGCGCAGGCGGATGTGCTCGCGGCAGGCGGGCAGCGCGATGGCGTTCAGCCGGCTGCGGATCTGGGCGGCCGCGACCAGATACACGTCGCGCAGCGTGCCGCCGAAGATGACCGCCTCCGGGTTGAAGATGTTCACCAGGTTGCCGACGCCGAAGCCGATCCACTCGCCGACCTGGCGCACCGCGAACTGGGCCTGACTGTCCCCGCGCATCGCCGCGTCCACCACGGCGAGGACCGCCTCGCGACCGCTCTCGTCGTTGCGGCCGGCGTGCTTGAGCAGCGCGTACTCGCCGATCTCGGTCTCCCAGCAGCCCCGGGAACCGCAGCTGCACTCCCGGCCGTACGGGTTGACGACCATGTGGCCGACCTCGCCCCCGTACCCGCCGTGCCCGGCCACCCGCCGGCCGTCGGCGATGATGCCGGCGCCCACCCCGACGTCGCCGTAGAGGTAGACGACGTTGTCGCAGCCGACGGCGGCGCCGCGGCTGTGCTCGACGAGCGCGCACACGTCCGCGTGGTTGCCGACGGTGAGTTTGTCGCCCACGTCCAGCTCGGCGGCGAGGGCCGCGCCGACCGGCTCCTCGACCCAGCCGATGGTGGGTGCGAGCCGGACCACGCCGTCGTTGCGCCGGACCATGCCGGCGACCGCCACGCCGGTGCCGACGTAGCGGGCGTCGTCGGGTGCGCCGGCCCGCATCTCGTGGACGAACCGGGCGAGCGGCTGCACCGCGTCGAGAGCCTGCATGCCGTGCGGGCGTTCGGTCTCGCGGCGGTCCAGGATCCGGCCGCCCAGCCCGACCCGGGCCGCGCGCAGGCGATCCACCTCGATGCTGAGCGCGTACGCGTAGACCTTGGACGACTCGGGCCGGACGACCAGCGACGGTCGCCCGGCCCGGCCGGTCTCGCGTGGCGCCGCCTCGCTGACCAGCCCTGCGGTGGTCAGCTCGGCGGTCAGGGCTCCGATGGTGCTGCGGTTCAGTCCGAGCCGGGTGGTGAGCTCCGCCCGGGAGGTTGCCCCGTGCACATGCACGTAGCGGAGCAACGTCCCGAGATTGTGCCGGCGAACCTCTTCCTGGCTGGGGCCGGCTCGCATCAGCGCGCCGTCCCCATCGCCAGGACCTGGTGGTTCATCGGTTGCCGGTGGCAGCCGCTCTGCGCCGGGCCAAGGCGTCGACGCTGGCGGCGATCAGCAGGATCAGGCCGGTGAAGATGAACTTCTGGCCGGAGCTGAAGCCCAGCAGGCCCATGCCGTTGTCGATGACCGCGATGACCGCGCCACCGATGATGGCGTGGATGATCTTGCCCTTACCGCCGAAGAGGCTGGTACCGCCGATGACGGCCGCGCCCACCGAGTAGAGCAGGATGTTGCTGCCACCGGTGTTCGGGTCGACCGATGTCTGCCGGCTGACGGCGAGGATGCCGCCGATCGCGGCCATGAACGAGCCGATCACGAACACCGAGATGCGGATCCGGTCGACCGGGATACCCGCGCGACGGGCCGCCTCGGAGTTGCCGCCGACGGCGTAGACGTGCCGGCCGTACGCGGTGCGGCTCAGGACGAAGGTCCAGAGGACCAGGAACACCGCGATGATCGGGATGACGATCGGCATGCCCTTGAGCGAGGCGATCGCCGGGTTGATCGCACGCTGGCGGGCCAGCACCGCGGTCGCCGCGAAGGTCACCACGGCCAGGCCACCGACGCGCAGCAGCACGATGCCCATCGGGTCGGTCACCAGGCCACGCTTGGCCCGGCTGCGCACCCGGTTGAGCTGCGACAACGCGTAGCCGACGACGGCCACGATCGCGACGATCCAGCTCCACAGCGGCGACAGCGTGCTGTTGTTCAGCTTCAGCACGAACGAGTTGGTGATCGTGATGTTGGTGCCACCGCCGAGCAGCACCAGCAGCAGGCCCTGGAAGCCGAGGAACGCGGCCAGCGTGACGACGAACGACGGGATGCCGATCTTCGACACCAGGAAGCCCAGCGCGAAGCCGATGACCAGGCCGGTGACCAGGGCGGCCGCGATGGCGCCCGGCCATGCCCAGCCGTGCTTGGTCATCAGGATGGCCATGACCGCGCCGCAGACGCCGGAGGCGAAACCGGCGGACAGGTCGATCTCGCCGAGCAGCAGGACGAAGATCAGGCCCATCGCGATGAAGACGACCTGCGCGCCCTGGTTGAACAGGTTCGCGAAGTTCAGCGGGCTGAAGAACGTGTCGCGGGCGACGCCGAAGATCAGGCTCAGCACGATCAGACCGAGCACGGCGGGAAGCGTGCCCAGGTCACCGCCGCGTACGCGGCCCCAGTAGTCGTTGATGTAGCTGCCGACGGTGGGCTTGACGACCTTGACGCCGCCGACCGTCGTGGTCTCGGTAGTGGTGGTCACTGGTCGCCTCCGGGCGTGATGTCGATGGCCGCGTCGGCGAAGTCGGCCGGCTTCTCCGGCGGGAGTCCGATGTTGCCGCTGCGCCCGCCGGTGATCAGCTCGACGACCTGGGAGTGGGTCACGTCGGCGGTCTTCACCTGGGCGGCCATCCGGCCGAGGTAGAGCGCGGCGATCCGGTCGGACACCGCGAAGACGTCGTTCATGTTGTGCGAGATGAGCACGACGCCGAGGCCGTTGTCGGCCAGACGGCGGACCAGCTCGAGCACCTGAGCCGTCTGCGCCACGCCGAGGGCGGCGGTCGGCTCGTCCAGGATCACAACCTTGCTGTTCCAGAGCACGGCCTTGGCGATCGCCACGGTCTGTCGCTGACCACCGGAGAGGCTTGCGACCAGCTGCCGCAGCGACTTCACGGTGCGCACCGAGAGGCTGGCGAGTGTGTCCCCGGCCATCTGCTCCATCGTCGGCTCGTCGAGGACGACGCCGCGCTTCTTCTCCCGGCCGAGGAACATGTTCTGGACGATGTCCAGGTTGTCGGCCAGGGCCAGGTCCTGATAGACGACCTCGATGCCCAGCGCGGACGCGTCGCGCGGGCTGTGGATCGCCACCGGTTGGCCGTCGAACGTGATCGTGCCCGAGTCGATGGTGTAGATACCGCTGATGCACTTGACCATCGTCGACTTGCCGGCGCCGTTGTCACCGACGAGGGCGGTTACCTCGCCGGCGTAAACGCTGAGGCCGACGTCATGCAGAACTTGTACGGGACCAAAGCCTTTGTTGATCCCGGTGAGTTCCAAGAGGGGTGTCGCGGCCACGGTGGTTCTCCTTCGCTAAGTGACCGGTTGGTCGTCGTGGCGACGGCCACGGGCGACGGGTGGGGGGTGACCCGACTCCGGCGCCGCCCATGCCCCAAGTGTCCTCGGGGATGAGCGGCGCCGTCGTGTGAGCCGTCCGGCACCAGCCGGATTCAATGTCGGGTCAGCTGATGCCCGCGTCCGCGCAAGCCTTGGTGAAGGCAGCGGTGCACACCTCGGCCTTGGTGACGAAGCCGTCAGCGATGACGTCCTTGACGTTCGCCTTGGTGATCGACTGCGGGGTCAGCAGCACCGAAGGAACGTCCTTGCCCGACTCCGGGTCCTTGACCGTGCCGGTGGCGGTCGTCGGCTTCTGGTTCTTGGCGAGGGCGATCGCCAGCTCGGAAGCAGCGTCGGCCTCCTTCTTGATCGCCTTGTAGACCGTCATGCACTGGTCGCCCGCCAGGACGTTCTGAAGACCCTGAACGGTAGCGTCCTGGCCGGTCACCGGCACCTGGCCGTTGAGCTTGTTCTTCTTCAGCACGGAGATGACCGCGTTGCCGAGACCGTCGTTCGCGGCCAGAACACCCTTGATGTTCTTGTCCTTGGTCAGCATCTGCTCGAAGATCGTGCCGCCCTGGGCGTTGTCCCAGTCCGGAACGCTCTGGTCCGGGCCCTTGACGTACTCGCCCGAGTCGTACTTCGGCTTGAGGACCGAGTCGTAGCCCTGCTTGAACAGCGTGGCGTTGTTGTCGGTCGGGGAGCCGTTCAGCTCGGCGACGACCGGCTTGACGGCCTTGTTCGCGGTCAGGCAGTCGACCAGGCCCTGGCCCTGCAGCTCGCCGACCTTGACGTTGTCGAACGAGACGTAGTAGTTGGCGCCACCGTTGAGGGTCAGACGGTCGTAGTCGATCGTCGCGATACCCGCGGCCTTGGCCTTGTCCAGCACGGCCTTACCGGTACCGGAGTCCAGGTTCACGATGATCAGGACCTTGACGCCGCTCGAGATCATGCCGTCGGCGATGGTCTGGAACTGGGTCTTGTCGCCCTGCGCGTTCTGGATGTCGGCCTGAACGCCGGCCGCGTCGAACGCCGCCTTCAGGTACTTCGGGTCAGCCGTGCCCCAGCGCTGCGAGCTCTTCGTGTCCGGCAGGATGACGCCGACCTTGCCGGCCGCCGAGCCGCCGCTGTTGCTGCTGCTGCCGGAGTCGTCCTTGCTGTCACCACAGGCAGCGATGCTGCCGGTAGCCAGCAGGCTGACCGCGGCAAGGGCGAACAGTCCCTTACGCATTCCTTGTGTCCTTTCGGGTAAAACCGGGCCTTCGATCGGATTCGATGGGTACACGTGGTCGGGAGTGTTGCTCCCCGAAGACGCCCATGATCAGTGTCTAGTTTGTTGTGCCCGGCAACGTATTCCCGTAACGGCCGCTAGCACAAGCGGTGATGCCTGGGGATCTCGTAACGGGGCATAACAATCCGGCAACACGGCGGTGATGGGGCAATAGCGGCCCTGGCGAAGACCCGGCATCCAGCCCGGCCATTCGCTTGTTCGGCCTCACAGGGTGACGCTAAGTCACTCTCATGCCCGATCTCGACCGTTCTCGTGAGAAAGATCCTCTCAGTCCGTAACGTTGTCGTAACGGTCGCCTTGCGGCTGGATCATTTAGGCGTCTATGTCCGGATCGCCGCCGCGGTGGCGTTGGTCAGTCGCATCAGATCGGCCGGCGCCAGAGACATCTGCAGTCCCCGCCGCCCGGCGGAGACATACATCCGATCAAGCTGGAGCGCCGAGGCGTCCACCACGGTCGGCAGTTGCTTGCGCTGGCCGAGCGGGCTGATGCCGCCCCGCACGTAGCCACTGCTGCGCTCTGCTGCGGCTCGGTCCGCCAGTACAGCCTTTTTGCCGCCGGTCGCCTGCGCCAGAGACTTGAGGTCCAGGTCACCGGTGACCGGCACCACTCCGACGACGAGACGGCCGTCGACCTCAGCGATCAACGTCTTGAATACCTGCTCGGCGGCGATCCCCAGAGCCTCGGCGACGAGAGCGCCGTAGTTCGGCGCGTCGGGCGAGACCTCGTACGCGTGCAGGCGGAAGGACACCTTCTCGGCGGCGAGCAGGGCGGTCGCCGGGGTTCCGGTGGATGCCTTCTTGGCCATGCGCGGATGCTACTCAGCGACAGAGAATCGCGGTGGGCGCGCCCGCGACCTTCGTGAGCACCAGCGACGCCGCCTCCGGCCCGGCGAGCTTCAGCTGCTTGCGCAGCTGGTCGGGCTCCAGCGCGGACCCCCGCTTGCGGATCTCCAGGCGCCCCACGCGGCGCTCGCGCAGCAGCGCTCGCAGCCGTTTCAAGGAGAACGGCAGGACATCGGTGATCTCCAACCTTCTCCCGTACGGCGTGTCCAGCGGCGCGTCCGTGTAGACGTAGGCGATGTCCGGATCGGCCAGCCGCCCCCCGACGGTCGCGGCGAACTCGGCGACCAGGTGTGCCCGAACAACCGCCGGGTCCGGGTCGTAGAGGAAACGCCCCACCTGCCCGACCGGCGCCTTCTCCCGCCCGGAGCCGGTCAGCTGACACCCACCGGCCACCCCGCGCCCGCCGCCACCCGGCCCGCCGGCGCCCGGGCCGGTCGCGGGCAGCAGGGTGGCCCGGCGCGGGACCTCGGCCAGCGGGCCGCACCAGAACGCGGCCTCCACCAGATCGCCGCCGACGCTGACCCACTCACCCTCGGCGCCCGGCGGCAGCAGCTCGTGCGCGATGCCGGGGGCGAGCTTGAGCACCGTACGCGGCACCCGGTCGGCCAGGCCGGCGACGAAGTCCCAGGGCGGTGAGTACGCCTTCGGGTCGAACACGCGTCCGCCGCCGGACCTGCGACGGGCCGGATCGGCGAACACCGCGTCGTACTTCTCGACGGGGACGGTCGTGGCGTCGGCGCACTCGACGCGAATCCACTCGGACAAGCCCGAGATTTCGGCATTTGCGGCGGCGTATTCGGCGGTTACCGGGTCGGCGTCCACGGCGTACACGGAAATGCCGGCACGCGCCGCCGCCAGCGCGTCGGAGCCCAGCCCGCACCCCAGGTCCGCCATGGTCCGCACCCCGGTTGCCGCGAGGCGCGCCGCCCGCCGGTCCGCGACGACCGCTCGCGTCGCCTGCTCCAGACCGGCGCGGGTGAAGAACATGCGCGCGGCCGCCGGGCCGAATTTGATCTCCGCCCGGCGCCGCAGATCGACCTGGGTCAGCGCCGCGGCGGCGAGATCCGGCGGGATGCCCTGAGCCCGCAGCGCGGAGGCCGCGGCCAACGGATCGGCGCCCGTCATCGCGGTTGCCGCGGCCAGGGCCCTCACCCCTTCCGGGGTGCTCAGCCGGGCCGGTGACGCACTATTCACGCAGGCATTCTCCCCGGCCACGACGCGGTACCCGACATTGGCACTCTGGTTGACGGAGTGCTAGTTCCGGCCTAATCTCCGATTAGCACTCTCAACATGAGGGTGCCAGCCGCGAGCCCATCCGGGCATGCGGCTTGGCACCAGGCGGACCGGCACCCGCGACGACGGCCCCGCCCGGTGGCATGAGGCATCAGTCCGGCCAGCCGATGGCCGGCGAAACCTGTACCCAGGAGGGTATGCCCGTGACTACCGCGACCAAGGTTGCGATCAAGCCGCTCGAGGACCGCATCGTGGTCCAGGCGAACGAGGCTGAGACGACCACGGCGTCGGGCATCGTGATCCCCGACACCGCCAAGGAGAAGCCGCAGGAGGGCACCGTCCTCGCTGTCGGCCCCGGCCGCATCGACGACAAGGGCAACCGCATCCCGGTTGACGTCAAGGTCGGCGAGACGGTCCTCTACTCGAAGTACGGCGGCACCGAGGTCAAGTACGCCGGCGAGGAGTACCTGGTGCTCTCCGCCCGCGACGTCCTCGCGGTCATCGAGAAGTGACCTACTGACAGTGCTGACCGCCCTGGCCCACGTCGTTGGGTCAGGGCGGTGGTGCGTGAAGGGACCTAAACATGGCGAAGATTCTCAGCTTCTCTGACGACGCCCGGCACCTGCTGGAGCACGGCGTCAACACGCTCGCCGACACGGTCAAGGTCACCCTCGGCCCGCGCGGCCGCAACGTCGTCCTGGACAAGAAGTTCGGCGCGCCCACGATCACCAACGACGGCGTCACCATCGCCAAGGAGATCGAGCTCACCGACCCGTACCAGAACCTCGGCGCCCAGCTGGTCAAGGAGGTGGCGACGAAGACCAACGACGTCGCCGGCGACGGGACCACCACGGCGACCGTTCTGGCTCAGGCGCTGGTGCGCGAGGGCCTGCGGAACGTGACCGCCGGCGCCAACCCGATCGGGCTGAAGCGGGGGATGGACAAGGCCGCCGAGGTCGTGTCCAAGGCCCTGCTGGCCAAGGCGGTGGAGGTTGCCGACCACAAGGCGATCGCCAACGTCGCGACCATCTCGGCCCAGGACTCCACCATCGGTGAGCTGATCGCCGAGGCGATGGACCGGGTCGGCCGCGACGGTGTCATCACCGTCGAGGAGGGCTCGGCCATGCTGACCGAGCTCGACGTCACCGAGGGTCTGCAGTTCGACAAGGGTTTCATCTCGCCGAACTTCGTGACCGACGCCGAATCGCAGGAGGCCGTCCTCGAGGACGCGTACATCCTGATCACCACCCAGAAGATCTCCAGCATCGAGGAGATGCTGCCGCTTCTGGAGAAGGTGCTGCAGGCCGGCAAGCCGCTGCTCATCATCGCCGAGGACGTCGAGGGCCAGGCCCTGTCCACGCTGGTGGTGAACGCGATCCGCAAGACCTTCAAGGTCGCCGCGGTGAAGGCGCCCGGCTTCGGTGACCGGCGCAAGGCGATGCTGCAGGACATGGCGATCGCCACCGGCGGCGAGCTGATCGCGCCCGAGCTGGGCTACAAGCTCGACCAGGTCACCCTCGACATGCTGGGCACCGCCCGGCGCGTCGTGGTCGACAAGGAGAACACCACCATCGTCGACGGTGGCGGCAAGTCCTCCGAGGTCACCGACCGCGTCTCGCAGATCCGCAAGGAGATCGAGGCGTCCGACTCCGACTGGGACCGCGAGAAGCTCCAGGAGCGCCTCGCGAAGCTCTCCGGCGGCATCGCGGTGATCAAGGTCGGCGCGGCGACCGAGGTCGAGATGAAGGAGCGCAAGCACCGCATCGAGGACGCCATCGCCGCGACGAAGGCCGCGGTCGAGGAGGGCACCGTCCCCGGCGGCGGCGCCGCGCTCGCCCAGGTCGTCTCGGAGCTCGACGGTGACCTCGGCCTGACCGGCGAGGACGCCATCGGCGTCTCCATCGTCCGCAAGGCCCTGGTGGAGCCGCTGCGCTGGATCGCGCAGAACGCCGGCCACGACGGTTACGTCGTGGTGGGCAAGGTCGCCGAGCTGGGTTGGGGCCACGGCCTCAACGCGGCCACCGACGAGTACGTCGACCTGGCGGCCTCCGGCATCATCGACCCGGTGAAGGTGACCCGCAACGCGGTCTCCAACGCCGTCTCGATCGCCGGTCTGCTGCTGACCACGGAAAGCCTCGTGGTGGACAAGCCGGCCGAGCCGGAGCCCGCCGCGGGCGGCCACGGCCACAGCCACGGCCCGGGTGGCCACGGCCACCAGCACGGCCCCGGCTTCTGACCGGTAGACGCATCAGGAAAGGGCGCGCCCACGGGCGCGCCCTTTCGCGTCAGCCCTCCACCGTTCTAGAGTGCGGCCCGTGAGCATGCGCGCCTCCGACGACGACCGGCAGCGGACCGTGGCCGCGCTGGAGCGGCATGCCGGCGCCGGGCGGCTCACCCTTGACGAGTTCGCGGAGCGGGCACGCATCGCCCACGAGGCGCGCACCCTCGACGAGCTGGACGCGATCGTCGGCGACCTGCCGACCGAGCCGGCGCCCGCCGCCGCTGTCCGCCGCGATCTCCTCGTCCTCTTCGCGATCGCCGCCGCGACGCTGATCGTGCTCGGCGTGTTCATCGCCGTCAGCCGAGGCTGAGCCCCCACCTCTCGCGCCGCTCGCTCATCGGGCCGCTCACTCAGCGGGCCGCTCACTCAGCGGGCCGCTCACTCAGCGGGCCGCTCACTCAGCGGGCCGCCCCGCCCGCCGCGCCGCCGCCGCCCGTCCCCCTGCCGCACCCGCCCCTCCTGGCTGCGCCTTCAGGCGCGGGAGCCGGCTGTCTCGTCCGCGTCGTCCGCCGCCCGTTCGCCGTGCCACGAGCGCCACAAAGCCGCATACGACCCGTTTGCCGCGACCAAGTCGTCGTGGGAACCCAGCTCGGTGATCCGGCCGTCCTCCACCACCGCGACCCGATCGGCGTCGTGCGCGGAGAACAAGCGGTGCGCGATCGCCACCACCGTACGGCCCTGAAGCACCGCCGCCAGCGAACGCTCCAGATCGCGCGCCGCCCGCGGATCGAGCAGCGACGTGGCCTCGTCCAGCACCAGCGTGTGCGGATCGGCCAGCACCAGCCGGGCCAGCGCCACCTGCTGAGCCCGCGCCGCCGACAACGCGTGACCACCGGACCCGACAACCGTGTCGAGCCCGTCCGGCAGCGCGTCCACCCACTCCAGCGCGTGCACCGCCGCGAAGGCCGCCCGCACCGACGACTCCGGCGCGCCCGGCCGGACCATGGCGACGTTGTCCCGGACCGTACCGATGAAGACGTGATGCTCCTGCGTGATCAGCGCGACCTCGCCGCGCAGCCGATCGAGCGGCAGCGACCCGAGCGGCACCCCGCCCACCGTGATCGACCCGTGGGTCGGCTCGTGCACGCCGGCCAGCAGGCGTCCGAGCGTCGACTTCCCCGCGCCCGACGGTCCGACGATCGCGAGCCGCTCCCCCGGTTCGAGCGTGAGATCGATGCCGTGCAGCACTTCGCGACCGGCCACATAGGAGAAATGCAGGTTCTCGGCCACGATGCGCGAGCCGTCGGGCCGTGCCGGCGACTCGTCCGCCGCCGGCGGGCCGGCCTGGGCGACTCCCAGCAGCCGGGCCAGCGATGCCGCACCGACCTGCAGCTCGTCGAGCCAGCCGAGCAGCCGGTCCATCGGGTCGATCAACAGCTGCACGTACACCACCGCCGCGGTCAGCTGCCCCAGCGTCACCGTGCCGCGCAGATAAAGCACTCCGCCGAGCAGCAGCGTCCCGACGACCGGCAGGATGTATCCGATCTCGACGATCGGGAAATACACCGTACGCAACCAGCGCGTGTACTTCTCCACGTTCCAGGACCGCCGCAGATCGTCGTCGGACCGCTCGATCCGTTGCCGCCGACGGCGCAGCGCGTCCACCGTGCGAGCGCCCTCGATCGTCTCGGCCAGCCCGTCCACCACCGTCGAATACACGGCGTTCTGTTCCAGATATCCGCCGGGCGCCCGCCGCAGATACCACCGCGACGCGCCGACCAGCAGCGGCACCGCCAGCAGCAACGGCAGCGCCAGCACCGGAACGGCGAGCAGCAGCGCGCCGATCACCAGCACCACGGTGAGGACCGCGATCATCGTCTCCGGCACCGCGAGCCGCACGCACCGGGACAACGCGTCGACGTCCCGCGTCGTACGAGTCAGCAGGTCACCCGACCCGGCACGCTCCACGATGGACAACGGCAGCGCGAGCACCCGCTCGACGAACTCCTCCCGCAACCGTGCCAGCACCTGTTCGCCCAGCCGCGCCGAGGCCAGGGTGGCGAAGCGGATCAGAATCGCCTGCAGCACAACGAATGCGGCGATCAGCCCGGCCAGCCGGTCGACGACGCCGACCCCGTCGCCCCGCTGGATCGCCTCGACCAGCTCGCCCAGCAGGTGCGGCCCCACCAGTCCCGCGATGGCGGCCACCACGTGCAGTCCCACGGCCGTACTCAAAGCTCGGGGATGCCGGCGGAACAGCGCCCGCGCGTACCGCCGCACCTCGGCCGTGCCCGCGACCGGCAGCAGGTTGGTCATCGCTCGTCCTCTCGCAGCACCGTGCGGGCATATCGCGGCTCTGCGGCCAGCAGGCCGTGATGCGTGCCGGCCGCGACCACCCGGCCGTTCTCCACGAAGAGCACCCGGTCCGCCCGGTCGAGCACCAGCGGGCTGGATGTGCAGATCACCGTGGTGCGGCCGGTTCGGGCGCCGGCGAGCCGGTCCGCGATCCGGGCCTCGGTGTGCGCGTCCACCGCGCTGGTCGGTTCGACGAGGATCAGCGTCTGCGGGTCGGTGACCAGAGCGCGCACCAGCCGCAACCGCTGCTGCTGGCCGCCGGAGAAGGTGCGGCCGCGCTCGGCGACCTCGGCGTCGAGCCCGCCGGGCAGCGCCTCCAGGATGTCGGTGGCGGCCGCGGTGTGCAGGGCCGCGGGGAGTGAGCCGCTGCCGTGCGGGTCGAGATCGGACCGCAACGGACCGGAGAACAACCGCGCGTCGTTGTCCGCCACCAGGATCCGCTCGCGAACCGTGGCGAGCTCGAATCCGGACAGCGACCGGCCGTCGACCGTCGCGCCCTCCGCGTACCGGCCGAGCCGGTCGGCTATTCGCTCGGCCTCGGCCGGCACCGTGGCGACGATCGCGGTGATCTCGCCGGGCCGCACGGTCACGCCGGACTCGGGATCGGCCAGTTCGCCGCGCAACGCCCGCTCCGGCAGCGGTGAAGGTGGATCGGGCAGATCCGTGGCGGCGCCCAGCATCGCGACCACCCGGCGGCCGGAGACGTGGCCGCGGGTCAGTTTGTCGAGCGTCTCGGTCAGCTGCCGCAGCGGGGCGACGAGGAACGCCGCATAGGCGTAGAACGAGACGAGCTGACCCACCGTGATGTGCCCGCTCAGCGCGAACCGCGCACCGAGCCAGGTGACCAGCACCAGGAAGATGCCGGGCAGGAGCACCTGCGCCGCCTCGAGAAGGGACTCGACCCGCGCCGTACGGACGCCGGCCGTTCGCAGCGCCTGCGACTCGGCGCGGTAGCGCCCGGCGATCACCGCCTCGCCGCCGACGCCGCGCAGCACCCGCAGGCCGCCGACCAGGTCTGCCGCCCGGCCGGTGAGCAGGCCCTGCTGCTCGCGGTACCGATGCTGGCGCCGATGCAACGGCCGGATCAGCAGCCCGACGACACCCATCAGCAGCGGCACGCCGAGCACCACGACCAGGCCGAGCGGCACCGAATAGGTCAGCAGGACCACGGTGACCGCGACGACGGCGACCAGCGAACCGGTGCCGCGCGCGGTGATGTCGACCGCGCTGCCGATCTGCCGGATGTCCGATGTGCCGATCGCGACGACCTCGCCGGTGTCCAGGCGCCGGGACAGCGCGGACCCCAGCCGGCCGGCGTGCCGCACGGTGACCTGCACGGTGGTGAACATCGCGCTCAGATAGTTCATCACCGCGAACCGGTGCCGGACGATGCCGGAGAACGCCTGGCCCGCGCCGGCGCCGAACAGGACGAGCGACCAGATCAGCAGACCGCGGCGGTCACGCGCGGTGGCGGCGTCGATCGCCTTGCCCACCACCGCGGGGATGGCCGCCTGGCAGAGCATCCAGACGATGGCGAACGCGATGGCGGCGGACACCGATCGCCAGGAACGCCGGACCAGCCAGCGCAGGTAACGCACGGCGGACCGGCCGTCGGGGGTGCCGGGATCCGCATCGGGGAGTTGTCGTCGTCGCATCAGAGCCCCGACGTTACGGGCCGGGTACGACAGAACGCGACGCGTTTACCGCCGATGGATCACCGGTCGACGGGCGTGAAATCCCAGACGTGCGGTGACCGGGCGACCAGTCCCGGCGGCGGCGCGGGCAGGCTTTCCGGGGTGTTGCGCCACTTCGAGATGACCACGACACGGTTGTCCGTCGACGAGAAGACCTCGCTCGACACGTGCTGCGGCAGGACCTCCAGCCGGGGCACGGCCACGTCACAGACCCAGGTCAGCAGCTCGTCGAAGCCGCTCGCGGAGGCCCGCACCTCCCACATCCTCGCGATCATGCTGGCTTCCTACCCCGCCACGCTGACCGCGGTCAATGACATTGCCGAATCGGCGGGCAGATCGAGACGACTGGGTGCCACGCCGGCCGCGACCAGCCGCGACCCGAGCGCGGCCACCATGGCGCCGTTGTCCGTGCACAGTTGCGGGCGCGGAATCCGTACCCGGATGCCGTGCTTCTCCGCCCGTGCCGTCGCCATCTCGCGCAGCCGTGAGTTGGCCGCGACGCCACCACCGATCAGCAGCGTCTCCACGCCGTTGGCCCGGCACGCGTCGATCGCCTTGGCGGTGAGCACGTCGCAGACCGCCTCCTGGAAGCTGGCCGACACGTCGGCCACCGGCACGGCCGTACCGTCGCGTTGGCGCGCCTCCACCCAGCGCGCCACCGCCGTCTTGAGCCCCGAGAACGAGAAGTCGAACCGGTGTCCGGCCTGGTCCTTCGGTGCGGTCAGGCCGCGGGGGAAGGCGATGGAAGCCGGGTCGCCGTCCCGCGCCGTACGGTCGATGATCGGTCCCCCCGGGAAGCCGAGGCCGAGCAGCCGGGCCACCTTGTCGAAGGCCTCGCCGGCCGCGTCGTCGATGGTCGCGCCGAGCGGGGTGACGCCGTTGGTCAGGTCGTCGACCAGCAGCAACGACGAGTGGCCGCCGGAGACGAGCATCGCGATCGCCGGCTCGGGCAGCGGGCCGTGCTCGAGGGTGTCCACCGCGACGTGCGCCGCGAGGTGGTTGACGCCGTAGATCGGCTTGTCGGCGGCGAGCGCGTACCCCTTGGCCGCCGCGACCCCGACCAGCAACGCTCCGGCGAGACCTGGTCCGCTGGTCACGGCGATCGCGTCGACGTCGGCGAGGGTCACCCCGGCCTCGTCCAGCGCGCGTTGCATGGTCGGCACGAGCGCCTCGAGATGGGCCCGGCTCGCGACCTCGGGAACCACGCCGCCGAACCGCGCGTGCTGGTCCACACTGGATGCCAGCGCGTCGGCGAGCAGCGTGTGACCTCGCACGATGCCGACACCGGTCTCGTCGCAGGAGGTCTCGATCCCGAGGACCAGAGGTTCGTCAGGCATTGCGCATCATCACCAGGGCGTCGGTGTTGCTGGGTTGGTAGTAGCCGCGCCGGATCCCGACGGGCTCGAAATCGTACGTCGCGTACAGCCGCTGAGCCGCGGCGTTGTCGACCGCGACCTCGAGCAGCGTCTGCTTGATCCCCCGGCGCGCGGACTCGTCGAGCAGGGCCTCCAGCAGCGCGCGGCCCAGTCCGCGGCGCTGGGCGTCGCGGCGCACGGCGATGTTCTGCACCCAGGCCTCGTCCGCGGTGGCGGCCAGACCGGCGTAGCCGAGCACCTCGTCGTCCTCGATCGCGACCAGGTAGAAGTGGCGCTGGGCGAGCTCGTTCCAGAACATCGCGGGCGACCACTTCTCGGCGCCGAACAGATCCCCCTCGATCCGCATCACCTCGGCGATGTGCCACCAGCGGAAGCGTTCGATGGTCATCAGCTCAGCACCGGTTTGCGCCCGGCCGGTTCCACCGCGTCCGGCCGGCGCAGATAGAGCGGCGTCAGGTGCTCGCTCGGCGCACCCTCGCGGATCCGTTGGGCGGCAAGGGCGGCGAGGGCGGCGGGCGGCGGGTACAGGAGGTGCTCCTCCACCGGCAAATCGAAGATCTCCCCATATTTCAGTACGCCTTCACCGGCGCCACGGTCGACCGAGGTTCTCGATCGGAGGCTCTCCCGGCCGGCCAGCGTCTCGTCGGGGGGCAGCTCCTGAGCGTTCTCGGCGCGGGCGATCGCCGCCGCTTGCCGCGCGCCCTCCAGGCCGGCCAGCGCGGTCACCGCCTCGATGATCTCGGACTCGCCGATCATCTCCAGGCTGGGGCGCCTCGTCGTGCGGGCGGCGACGATCGACGCGACGTCGGCCGGGCGCGCGACCTCCGGACCGAACTCGCGCCGTCCGTCCACATAGGTCGCGAAGTACACCTCGCGCCGGCGGGCGTCCGTGGCGACCAGCACCCGGCCCGGTCCGGCGGCCCGCCCGAGCGCGTCGAGCGAGCACACCCCGTACGTGGGAATGCCCAAGGCCTGACCCATGCTCGCGGCCGTCGCGAGACCGACCCGCAGCCCGGTGTACGGACCGGGGCCGAGCCCGGCCACGATCGCGCCGAGCTGGCGGGGCCGGACACCCGCCTCGCCCAGCATCGCGGCGATCTCCGGCGCCAGCTTCTCGCCGTGCGCGCGGGGGTCCACCGTGCGTCGCTCGACGACCCCTATCAGCGCGTCGGCAGTGATCTCCACCAGCGCGGCCGACGATGCCGGGGTGGCGGTGTCCAGAGCGAGTACGAGCACGTGTCCGACCCTAACTCGCCCTGTTGATCCCCGGTCCGCCACCCGCGTCACACGCCGGCGCGTGGATCCCAGTCGATCACCGGGAGCCCGGCGTCGGCGAGCGCCTTGTTCGCCGCGCTGAACGGCCGGGTGCCCCGGAAGCCCTTCGGGTTCATCGGGCTCGGGTGGCCGGCCTCGAGGATCGCGTGCGCCGGGTTGGCGATCAGCTCGACCTTCTTGCGCGCGTAGCTGCCCCAGAGCAGGAAGACCACGCGTTGGTCGCGAGCGTCGAGCGCCTTGATCGTGGCGTCGGTGAACGCCTCCCAGCCCTTGCCGCCGTGCGACGCGGCGGCCCCGGCCCGCACGGTGAGCACCGCGTTGAGCAGCAGCACGCCCTGCCGTGCCCAGCCGGTGAGGTCGCCGTTGACCGGCGGGGCGATGCCGACGTCCTCGGCCAGCTCCTTGAAGACGTTGCGCAGGGAGGGCGGGATCCGTACGCCCTCGCGGACGCTGAAGCTCAGACCGTGTGCCTGCCCGGCGCCGTGATACGGGTCCTGCCCGAGGATCAGTACCCGCGTGCGCTCCGGCGGGCACAGCCGGTACGCCGCGAACAGGTCCTCGATCGGCGGGTAGATCGTGTGCGAGGCGTACTCGCTCGCCACGAAATCACCCAGCGCCGCCGTGGCCTTCTCGTCGAGGAAGGGGGCAAGCTCGGCTCGCCACTCCGCCGGCAGCATGTCAGGCAGGTTCACGCGTACTCCCCGTCTTGTCGAGTTGTTCGATACGCGCGGCCCAGTCCCCGCCGTGCGGGATCAGCTCGGCCACGCGGGTGTCGTCGTCCAGGCGATCGAGGCGTACCTGGAGGTATTCATCGTTGAGCTGCTCGACCAGCCCGGCTCCCCACTCGACGACGGTGACCGCGTCGTCGGCCGAGGCGTCCAGGTCGAGGTCGTCGATCTCGGCGCGCGGGTCGGGGCGGTCCCCCAGCCGGTACGCGTCCGCGTGCACCAGCGGAACGCGACCGCGGTGCACCCGTGCGATCACGAAGGTCGGCGAGGTGATCGGGCCGGCTACCTCCAGCCCCGCCCCGATGCCCTGGACCAGCGCGGTCTTGCCGGCGCCGAGCGGCCCGGTGAGCAGCACCAGGTCGCCGGGGCGCAGGATGCCGGCCAGGCGGCGGCCGAACGCACGGGTGTCGTCGACGGTGCGCAGTTTCACGAGATCTTCTCCAGGAACGGGATCAGCGCCGCGTTCACCTCATCCGCCTTCTCGAGCATCACGACGTGCCCGCTGTTGTCGACCTTGACGAGCTCGGCCTCGGGGAGGTGCCGGAGGATCTCCTCCGAGTGGGTGACCGGGGTCAGGTAGTCCTTCGTGCCCACGATCACCAGCACCGGCACGCCCCGCAGCGCGGACAGCGCCGGGAAACGGTTGTGCGTGTAGAGCGTGTGCAGATACTTCGTCAGCGTCTCGACCGACGTCCTGGAGTTCATCTGCTCGACGAAGGTGACCAGTGACGGGCTGGGCTTCACCTCGCCGAACCCGTACCGCCGGGTCAGCAGCCAGGCCAGGTCGGACGAGGCCACACGCGCCTTGTCGATGGTGTTGCCGCCGAGGTGGGCGGCCTTGCCCCAGAGCGGGAAGAACGGCGCGCTGGCCCGGGCGACCAGGGAGGGTATCCCCAGTCTGGTCTTGTCGATCAGTCCGGCCGAGGTGGACATCAGCACCACACCGGTCACCCGGTTGCCGAACCACTCGGGATACTGCTCGGCGAACGCCATGATCGTCATGCCGCCCATGGAGTGCCCGACCAGGATGATGTGTCCGTCCGGGACGGTGGCGTCGAGGACCGCGGCGAGCGACTTGCCGAGCGCGGCGATGTCGTACTCGCCGGATCGCAGCTTGCTGGACCGGCCGTGTCCGGGCTGGTCGTAGAAGACCAGCCGGTGATCGCCCTGCTCGGCCAGCACCTTGCGCTGGAAGTAGAAGGTCCCCATGTCCAGGGCGAAGCCGTGCACGAACACGACCGTGGGCTTGGTGGTCGGCGCCTTGGGCTCGACGATCTCGACGTGCAACCGGGTGCCGTCCGCGGCCGTGACGGTCAGGTCCTGGTCGAACGGCTGGTCGCTGAAGTCCTCGTCGACGTGCGGATCGCCGGAGGCGTTGACCGACCGGCGGACCAGGACGCGCTCGACGGCGAACGCGGTCGCCAGGCCGGCCGCCACGACACCGACCGCGGCGCCGACGATGCCGACCTGCTTGGCGCGCCGCTTCGGAAGGAGCGGGCTCACGCGGGCACCCCGGCCGTGCCGTCGTAGACCCTCGGGACCCGGGTGCTGCCGAATCTCGTCACGATCTCGTAGTTGATCGTGCCGACGACCTCGGCCCAGTCGTCGGCGGTCGGTCCGCCGTCGTCCCCGGGGCCGAACAGCGTGGCGATGTCGCCGGCGACGATCGGATCGTCCTCGACGTCGATCACGATCTGGTCCATGCAGACGCGGCCGGCGATCGTCCGCCGCTTGCCGCCGAGCAGCACTGGCCCGGCGTTGGAGGCGTGGCGGGGCACGCCGTCCGCGTATCCGAGCGGCACCAGGGCCAGCGTCGTCTCCTTCGTGGTGAAGTACGTGTGGCCGTACGAGACGCCCTGCCCGGCCGGCACGCGCTTGGTCATCGCGACCCGGGCGTGGGCGGTCATCGCCGGGCGCAAGCCGAACGTCTGCCCGCCCACCGGGGACAGCCCGTACACCGCGATGCCCGGACGAACCATGTCGTAGTGGGCGTCGGGCCTGGTCAGCGTCGCCGCCGAGTTGGCGATGTGGCGGTACCGCGGGCTGATCCCGAACCGTTCGGCCACCGCGAGACCGTCGGCGAAGACCGCCAGCTGATGATCGAT
The DNA here is from genome assembly GCF_934643405.1 of uncultured Actinoplanes sp. GTDB lineage: Bacteria > Actinomycetota > Actinomycetes > Mycobacteriales > Micromonosporaceae > Actinoplanes. The sequence goes on along the minus strand of NZ_CAKUCL010000017.1, from coordinate 3,362 downwards.
CGTCTCGTGGCCGGGCTCGTCCGCGTACACGAAGTGGCTCCAGATGCCGACCACGTCGATGTCGCCCTCGGCCTGTGCCTTGGCGGACGCCTCGAGCAGCGCGGGCCACTCGGCCGGGGTGGCGCCACCACGGGACAGGCCGGTGTCGAGCTTGAGGTGGACCCGCGCCACGCGCCCGGCGGTCCGCGCGGCGGCCACCATCTCGGACAGCAGTGGAAGGCTGCCGGCGCTGAGATCGATGCCGGCCGTGACACCCTCGTGCAGCGGTCGTCCGGGCGAGTGCAGCCAGGACAGGATCGGCGCCTCGATGCCGGCCTCGCGCAGCGCCAGACCCTCGTCGAGGGTGGCGACACCGAGCCAGGTCGCTCCGCCGGCGAGCGCCGCCCGCGCGGACGGGATCATGCCGTGGCCGTATCCGTCGGCCTTCACGACCGCCATGACCTCGGCGCTCGTACCGGCGCGCAGGAGCGCGACGTTGTCCCGGATCGCGTCCAGATCGATTCTCACCTCGGCCTGCCACATGGTTGTCAGCCTACGTTCAGCCTGGTCAGCCGAGCAGAGCGGCCAGGACCGGGCGCAGCGCGGCGGCGACGTCCACCGCGGTCACCGGGCCGTCGGCGGCGGCCCGCCGACCGGCGAGACCATGCACGTACGCCGCGGCGATCGCGGCCCGCTCCGGCGGCAGGCCGGCCGCGAGCAAGGAGCCGAGCAGTCCCGCGAGCGTGTCGCCGCTGCCCGCCGTGGCCAGCGCCGGACTGCCGGTGGAGTTGGCCCAGACCTCGCCGGCCGGGGTGGCCACGATCGTCCGGTCGCCCTTGAGCAGCACCACCGCGTTCGTCCAGGCGGCGAGCTTGCAGGCCGCGCCGGCGCGGTCCGGCCCGGGCGCCTCGCCGGCGAGCCGGGTGAACTCCCCGTCGTGGGGGGTGAGCACCACGGGAGCGTCCCGTCGCAGGTCGTCGGCGTGCTTGCCGTCCACCAGGAGAGTGATGGCGTCGGCGTCCAGCACCACCGGAAGCGAGGTGGCGAGAACGCTGCGCAACGTGGTCCGTGCCTCGTCGTCGGTGCCCAGGCCGGAGCCGCACAGCCAGGCCTGGACCCGGCCCGCGTCGCCGATCTTGGGGACCGCGACCACGGACGGATGTGCCCGCACCACGTCGTGGTAGGCGCTGCCCGCGTAACGCACCATGCCGGTCGGGCCGGCCAGCGCACCGCTCACCGAGAGCAGGGCGGCGCCCGGATAGGTCGCCGAGCCGGTCGCGATGCCGACCACGCCGCGCGTGTACTTGTCCGACGCCGGGCCGGGCTGGGGCCACCAGGCGGCGAGGTCCTCAGCGTCGGGCACGCGCACGGCCGGGTCGGCGCGCAGCACCGGGCCGAGGCCGATGTCGACCAGCTCGACCTGCCCGGCGAGCACCGCGGCCGGGCCGATCACGTGAGCCGGTTTCAGACAGCCGAAGGTCACCGTCACGTCGGCGGTGACCGCGTCGCCGGGGACGTCGCCGGTGTCCACGGCGACACCGCTGGGCACGTCGACGGCCACGACCGCAGGCCGCCCACCCGAACGCGATCGCAGCTCGCCCAGACGAGCCACCAACGCGGCCGCCGGTGGCCGCAGGCCGCCGCTGGCGCCGATCCCGACGATGCCGTCGACCACGAGGTCAGCGCGTTCGGGCAGCTCACCGGTGGTGAAGCCGCCCGCGTCGCGCAGCGCGGCCAGGCCGGCCAGATGCACCCGTTCGGGGCTCAGCAGCAGAGCACGGACCTGAGCGCCACGGCGGGCCAGGGCGGCGCCGGCGTAGAGCGTGTCGCCGCCGTTGTCACCGCTGCCCACCAGCAGCAGCACGCGCGAGCCGTACACCCCGTCGGCGTCGTCGAGCAGCAGGGCACAGCGCCGGGCCAGTCCGGCGGCCGCGCGCCGCATCAGCGTGCCTTCGGGCAGTGTGGCCATCAGGGCCTGCTCCGCGGCGCGTACGTCCGCCACCCGCCATGCCTGCCGCATGTGTCCCTCCAGCTGTTCGTCGGTGCCCCGGTGTTCTATGCCCCGGGTACGACAATTTTGTGTCGCCGCTGGTCAGGGCCCGGATCAGGACTCCGCGACGACCATCGCCGAGGCGATTCCACCGTCGTGCGAGAGCGAGAGGTGCCATCGATTGACGCCTCGCTCGGCCGCGACCGCGGCGACCGTACCGGAGACCGTCAACCATGGCCGGCCGTCCGGGTCGGACACGATCTCGCAGTCGTGCCAGCGCAGTCCGGCGGGTGCGCCGAGGGCCTTGGCCACGGCCTCCTTCGCCGCGAACCGGGCGGCCAGGGACTCGGCCGAGCGCGGGTTGCCCGAGCCGGTCAGCCGCTCCCCCTCGGTGAACAGCCGGTCGGCCAGCAACGGCGTGCGTTCGAGGGCTCGGGCGAAACGTTCCACCAGGACCACATCGATACCGACAGCCACGATCACGGCCCAACCCTATCGGTACGTGGTGGGCACGCCGGGCGCTGACCGACGGCTGCGTCGGGCGCAAGGCCTGTGGACAACGCTTGCGTACGGCCCGGGCCGTTGTCCACAGGCACCCCCATCGGCCGCCGCGGGCCCCTAACCTCGCCGCATCCCGCAGGACTGCCAGGAGGTTGCCGATGAATCCCGATCTACGAGTCGACGCCGAGGAACTGCGTCGCACGGCCTCCGACATATCCGCCACCGCGGCCCGCATCACCGCGGCCCGGGAGCACGAGCCGCCGCCTCCGGCCGTGCCGCGCTGGGCCGCCGCCGATCCGGCGCTGCTGGCCGCCGAGGCCGCCGGGCAACAGCTCGCCCAGCTGGGCAGCGACATCGCCGACACCGCGGGGCGGATCCGCGCCGCCGCCGCGGCGTACGAGCTGGCCGACGCCCGCGCCGCCACCCGCCTGCGGCTGGCCCGATGAGCACCGCCTACGCCCGGTTACGTGCCACCGATCCGGGTCGCTGGCGCGCGCTCGCCCAGGCCTGGCGCCGCTGGGCCGCTCTGGCCGGCCGATTGACCACCGAGTTCGTCCCGCATCTGGCCCACCTCGGCGCGACCTGGTCCGGCAGCGCCGCGACGGCGGCCGCGAGCCGGCTGACCGCGCTGCGCCGCCGGCTGGTCCGGTTCCGCCTGCTCTGCTGGCGGGCCGATCAGCTGGTCAGCGAGTTCGCCGCCGCGCTCGAGCGAGCCCGGGGACTGCTGGCCCGGGCCCTGAGCGCCGGCCTGTCGGTGGACGACGACGGCAAGCCCCGAGGCGTCGCACCACCGGGCGCGGTGGCCGACCTGTCCGCCGCCCTGGCGGTGGCCGAGCGCGCGGACGCGGCCGCGGCCGCCCAGCTCGATCAACTGCTGGCCCGTGTCGCGGAC
>NZ_CAKUCL010000016.1 GCF_934643405.1 uncultured Actinoplanes sp. | reverse complement strand
GCTAGCGGCGCACACGATTGCCGGTCGTCGGCAATCAGACCAGCCGTAAACGACCGTCGGCAGACCTGACCGTGGCCGGCCCGCGCGGCCATCCTGGAATCGGAAGCCATCATGGCCACCGGGAACGGGAGGTGTTCGACCATGCGGCACACCGACCGGGCCGGACGCCTGCGCGGCGTGGTCTCCCGCACCGACGTGCTGGGCCCGCTGACCCGGCCCGACGCCGCGATCCGCGACGACGTCGTCGAGCATGTCCTGCGCCGGACGTTGTGGATCGGCCCGAGCGAGGTGCAGGTCCACCTCGACGGTGGCGTGGTCCGCGCTGAGACAACCAACCCTCAGGCACCCCGGTGCCGGAAAGAAGGATCGTGCAGCAGTCGACCGTCCGCGACGTCATGACAACCGAGGTCCTCACCGTGGACTACGACACGCCGCCCGCGGCGGTCATCACGACCATGACGACGTACGACGTGAGTGCTCTCGCCGTGGTTGACGGCTACGACAGCGTGCTGGGCGTCATCACCCGTACCGACGTGCTGAACGGCATCGAGATGCCGCAACCGGACCGGCGCCCGCGCTTGCCGTGGCGACGTCCGGCGGCGACGCCGGTGTTCACCGCGCGGACGGCCGGCCGGATGATGAGCGCGCCGGCGCTGACCGTCGCGCCGGACGTGACACTCGCCCAGGCCGGTCGGCTGATGCGCCGGAACGCGGTGAACCGGCTGCTGGTCATCGGAGCGGACCGCCGGCTGCTCGGCATCGTCACCGCCGCCGACCTGCTCAAGGTCTACGACCGTCCGGACGAGGTGATCCGCGCCGGCGTGCGGCAGGCGCTGGCGGCGCTGCCCGCTCGTGACGTCGCCTTCGACGTGCACGACGGCGTGGTGATGATCGCCGGGACCGTCGCGCACGCCCGGACCCGGACGCTGCTCGAGCGGCGCGTCCGGGACGTGTCCGGGGTGACGGCGGTGCACAACGAGATCGCCGTCGCCCCGCCCGCCATTCTCGCCGATTCCCGCCGAGCCTGACCGAACCTCGTGACGCCGCGATACCGGAGGCCTCCGATGACCATCGCATCTCCCACGCCGCGAACCGGGGCTGCCGAACCCCTGGAACTGCTCCGGACCATGCTGGAGGAGCAATTCGCGCTGCACACCAACCGGCTCACCGACCTGCTCGTGGACGGGCGGCGTCCCGGCCACGGGGGTTACGACCCGCACACCCTCGACGTCCTCGCCGCCGCCTCCCGGCAGGCGATCGCGGACACGGCCGGAGCGCTGCGGCGGATGGCGGAGGGGGTCTACGGCGTCTGCGAGGACTGCCACCGGCCGATTCCCCTCGGCCGCCTCCACGCCCTGCCGCACGCCCGCCGCTGCAGCCGATGCGACCACGGCCGGCCCGAGTGAGGCGCCGCCGGCGAGCGTATGCCGGCCGCATGCCGCACAGTGAGAACATGCAGATCACGTCGGCTGCCGGGCTTCGCGTCCTGATCGTGGACGGCGAACAGGCACTCGCCCAAGGGCTCGCGGAGGCGCTGCTCCATCTGCCCGGCGTCGCGGTGGCGCTGGCCGCACGCAGCCCGGCCTCGGCCGCCGACGTGCTCGGCGACGCGAGCGTGGACGTCATCGTCGTCGCCACCGACAGTGACGGCCAGGACCCGGCCGAGCTGCTCGCCGAGCTGGAGCGGTGCTGTCCCGCGCCGGCGGTCGTGGCGATATCCGGCGACGCCGACGTGGCCCGGGTGGCCGCGGCGATCAGGGCGGGCGCGGTCAGCTGGGTGCCCAAGCAGGCGAGCCTGGACCGGCTGGCCGCGGTGGTGTCGGCCGCCGCGCGCGGCGAGGCCTGGTTGCCCGCCTCGATGCTCGCCAAGGTGCTGCGCCGGCTGGCCGCCGGTGACCCGGGCCCGGCGCAGCCCAAGCCCATCGACCGGCTGACCGTGCGGGAGCAGCAGGTGCTGCGCTACGCGGCCCGCGGCCTGAGCCGGCGTGAGATCGCCGACCGGCTCGACGTGTCGGTCAACACCGTGCGCAGCCATTCGCAGCGCATGCTGAGCAAGCTCGGGGTGCACACCACCCTGGAGGCCGTGGCGCTGGTGCTGCGCGAGGGCGACGGCAGCGGGCGGTAACCGGCCCCTGCGTTCGGCGTAGTCCCCCTGCACGTGGCCGAACACCTGCCATCACGCGACAGTGACGGCACGGTCGGTCGGCGGCAAGGAGTGCAGCACGGTGACGAGCATGAGAAGTGCCGCCCCGCAACGCGGGCGCAGTCTGCGCGGCCGGCTGCTGACCGCCGGCGCCGGGCGTCCACCGGTGCTGATGTACCACGCCGTCGGCCACGCCGGCAACGATCCCTTCGCTCTCTACGTGACCCCGCAGCGGTTCGCCGCGCAGATGTCCCTGCTGGCCCGGCTGGGTCTGCGCGGCGTGTGCCTGGCCGAGCTCGGTGACGCCGCGCTGCGCGGCGCCGCCGACGGCCTGGTCGGCATCACCTTCGACGACGGCTATCGCGACGTGCTGGCCCACGCCCTTCCGGCGCTGCGCGAACACGGCTTCGGGGCCACCTTCTACGCCGTCTCGGGTCTGCTGGGCGGGGTCAACGCCTGGGATCCGCCGCCGCGCCGCGCGCTGATGACGGCCGACGACCTGCGCGGGCTGGCGGCGCAGGGCTACGAGGTCGGGTCGCACAGCGTGAGCCATCCGCGCCTGGCCGGGCTGGATCCGGCCGCGCTGCGGCACGAGGTGGCGGGCAGCCGGCTCGCGCTGGCCGAGGTGCTGCCCGCGCCGCCCCGCACGTTCTGTTATCCGTACGGGTCGGTGGACGCCCCCGCGGTCCGCGCGGTGGCCGACGCCGGCTACGCCTACGCATGCGCCGTGGTCCGGGTGCCCGGCCTGCCGACGGTCTTCGCGCGGCCCCGGGTGGGCGTCACCGAGCGCGACCGCGGCCTGCGGCTGGCCGCGAAGCTGCTGCTGAGAGGACGTTGATGGGTGAGCGACTGCGCACCGAGGTCCTGACCGAGCCGGCCGGGCTGGCCCGGCTGCGGGCCGAGTGGGATGCGCTGGCGGTGGCGGCGGCCCGCCCGTACTGCGCGCCGGGATGGGCGTTGCCGTGGTGGTCCGCGGTGCGGCCGCCGGGCGCCGAACTGCGCGCGGTGGCAGTGTGGGACGACGCCGTGCTGGTGGGGATGGCGCCGTGCTACGTGACCCGGGACCGGTTCGGGATCGCCACCTGGCGACTGCTGGCGGACGTGACAAGTTCGTTCGTGGAGCCGGTCGCGGCGCCCGGACGGCGGGTCGAGGTCGCCGCGGCGATCGCCGGGGCGTTGCGCGAGGCCGATCCGGACGTGGACGTGTTGTCGATGTCCGCGGTGCCGCAGGCCGGCGGCTGGGCGGCCCTGCTGCGTCAGGAGTGGGCCGGCTGGCGTCCCGCGCTGGCACCCGTCAGCACGACCCGGGCACCCTACGTCGACCTTCCCGACGGCGGTTACGAGGCCTGGCTGTCCGGTCGCAGCCGCAACTTCCGGCAACAGGTCCGCGCCCGGCAGCGGGAGTTCGCGCGGGCCGGAGGCGCGTTCCGGCGGGCGGTGACCCCGGACGAGGTCGCGGCGACCGTCGGCGACTTCGTCCGGCTGCACCTGGACCGGTGGCAGCAGCGCGGCGGTTCCAGCGCGTTGAGCCCGGCGGTGGTGGACATGCTGCACCAGGTCGCTCGCTCGCTCGACCCGGCCCGGCTGCACCTGTGGACCGCCGACGTGGGCGGCACCGCGGTGGGCACGGCGCTGCTGGTCGCGGCCGGCGACGAGGTGCACTACTGGCTCGGCGGGTTCGACGAGGACTGGGCGCGCTGCTCGCCGTCGCTGCTGCTGCTGGTGGAGGCCGTGCGGCACGCGGCGCAGTCCGGATACCGGCGGCTGTCGCTGGGCCCGGGCACGGGCTCGTACAAGTACCGGATGGCGACCGGCGAGGAGACGCTCGTCGCGGTCGACCTGCTGCCGCACGGGATGCGCTTTCCCTACGTACGGCTGTGCCAGTCCCCGTACCGCTTCTACCGGCTGGCCGCCAACCGCACGCCACCGGAGGTGAAGCGGCGGCTACGGGCACCCCTGGCCGCGATGACCGGTCGCTGACCACGCCGTACGAAAGCAAGGAGTTCGAGGGTGAGAAGGGTGACGGGCGCGCCGCAGCTGCCGTCCGCGACGGACCAGTGGGATGCGCTGAGCGGATCCGCGGGTCCCTTGACGACCCCGGCGTGGCATCGTGCCTGGACCGAGACGCTCGGTTCGGCGTATCGGCTCCGGGTGCTGACGGCGACCCGCGGCGACCGGCTGTGCGGCGTGCTGCCTCTGGTGCAGCGACGCGGCCGTCCATGGCGGCTGGAGGCGTTGGGGGCGCGCGAGCTGGGCGAGCCGGTGGACGCGGCCTGGGCGGATTCGGATGCGGTGCGCCTGCTGGCCGAGCAGCTGATCGCGCTGCGCCGGCCGGTGCTGCTGAACCGGGTGCTGGCGGACTCGCCGCTCGTGGCGGGGCTGGTCGCTGCCGGGCGCGGCCAGGCGGTGGTCAACGTCCGCCCGGCGATCGGCGCACCCCGGCTTACCCTGGACGACAGCTGGCTCGACCCGGAGCGGCACTTCAACGCGGGCCGGCGATCCGACCTGCGGCGCGCCCGGCGCCGGGCGGAGGCGTTCGGCGCGCCCGAATTCTCGGAGGTCAGTCCCGGCCCGCATCAGTTCGGGCCGCTGCTGGACGAGTTCCTGGCCGCCGAGGGCGCCGGCTGGAAGGGCCGCAGCGGCACGGCGCTCAGCGAGAGCCCCCGGCTGGAGCGGTTCTACCGGCGCTTCGGCGAGCTTTCCGCGGGCGCCGGCGAGTTGCGCCTCGCGTTCCTGCGGCTGGGCGGGGAACTGGCCAGCGCCCAGCTCGCCGTCGAGCGGGGCGGGCGGTCGTGGCTGCTGAAGATCGGATACGACGAACGCTTCGCCCGATGTTCGCCCGGCACCCTGCTGATGCTGCACACGACGCGCAGTGCCGCGGCGCGCGGGCTGCGGTCGGTGGAGTTCCTCGGTTCCGAGGCGCCCTGGACGCGGACCTGGACGACCGACGTGCGGCCGTGCGTCAACGTGCGCTGCTTCGCCGGCGGGTGGGCGCCGGCTGCCGCCGCCGACGACCTGACGCGGTACGGCGTCCGCCGCGTGCTGCACGCACCACGTTTCACCGCTCTGGCCGGGCGCCCGGCGCGCGACTAGGCGGCACGGCTGCCATCCGGTCGATGCACCGGCCGGCGTACCAGGCGGACGGGACGAGGACGAAACCGCCGATGCTGATGCACAGTGCCCAGGCCGGGCCGGTGATCCCGACCGTGTTCGCCAGCAGCACCGACAGCGGCAGCGTCGTCGCCGCCATCAGCAACGCGCTGACGAGCAGGAAGCGCTTCGCGCCGGCGCCGTTGAGCACCAGCGTGAACGGCTGCGCGACGAACTGGATGACCGAGCACACCGCCAGCGCGACGAGCAGACCGAGCGGCGGCACGAACGCCGCACCCAGCCAGACCCGGATGACGCTCGGCGCGGCGAGCACGAACGCCGCCGACACCAGCACCCCGATGACCGTGCTGGCCAGCGTCGCGGTGCGCAGCCGGGCGCGGGCCGTGGCGTAGTCGCCGGCGGCCAGGCCGGCGCCGAACATCGGCCAGAGCGGCAGCAGCAGGCTCTCGAACACCATGAAGCCGACGATGGACAGCCGCTCGCTGATGTTGTACACGCCCGCGGCATCCGGACCGTGGACGTGCGAGATGACGATGTTGGTCGTCGAGTAACTCACCGCCCAGGCGGCGCTGTTGACGGCGAACGCCGTGCCGAGCGACAGCATGGGCCGCAGCCGGCTGCGATCGGCCAGCCTGATCCGCGGCGTGAGATCCCGTCGGGCCCGGCGGAACAGCCAGAGCGAGGCCAGCAGCGCCATCGCGTTCGGGGTGCCGACCGTGGCCAGCACGAACCACGGCAGCCCGGCGCCCAGGGCGTGGCCGGCGAGGACCGCCGCGATGACCACCGGCACGGCGGCCGCCTGCCAGAACGCGAACGCCCGGCTCATCTGCAGGCCGAGCATCACCTTCATGCCGAGGTTGGCGGGAATGCCGACCACGAACGACAGGAAGATGAACAGCACGGCCAGCGACACGTCGCCGGTGACGCCCGGATCGGTCAGGCCCAGAACGGTGCGCCAGTCGACCACCGCCCACAGCAGCAGCCCGGCCGCGAGCAGCACCCCGGCCACCGCGGTGAGCATGACCAGACCGGTGGAGATCACCACGCGGATGGCGGCGCGGTCGCCACGGCCCTCGGCCTGCGAGACGGTGGTGATCATGCTGAGCGAGACGCCGAAGTCCGCCCACGGCAGGAACGACGCGATCGCCGTGATGACCGCGTACGCGCCGTACTCGACCGCGCCGAGGCTGCCGGTGATCAATGGCAGGGTGACCGCCGGCGTGGCGACCAGCAGGGCCCGGGAGCCGCCGTTGACCAGCAGCCCGAGCAGCATCCGGCGGCGCGGCGCGGTCGCCTGCCCGGCCGCCACGGTGGTCATGCGTTTCTCCCGGCGAGCGACTCGTACGCCGCCGTGACGGCGGTGAGGTCGTAGCGGGCGAGCCGCTCGACCGGCACGACGCGCGGCCCGGCGGCGGCCTGGCGGACGATCTCCGCGGCCAGCGCCGTGGCGTCGCCGGGCGCCACGGTCGGGTATCCCAGCCACGCACACAGCTCGGCGAGCCCTCCGACCGCGGTGCCGACGAACGGCACGCCCAGGGCCGCAGCCTCCAGCGCCACCAGGCCGAAGCCCTCCTCGCGTGAGGCCAGCGCCAGCACGTCGGCGCGGCGCATCAGCGGGTAGGGGTTGTCCACGGCCGGCAGGAAGGAGGTGCGGCCGGCCACTCCGAGGCGCGCGGCGAACCGCTCGAGCTCGGTCCGCAGCGGGCCGTCGCCGACTACCAGGAGCCGGAACTGCGCGGGCAGCAGCCGCAGGGCCCGCAGCAGTGTGTGATGGTCCTTCTGCGGGTGCAGCCGGGCGAAGCAGGCCACCAGGACCTCCGGGCCGCGAACGCGGTCGGCCTGCGACGCGGTCAGCGGCGCCGAGGCAAGCTTCCGTACGGCGTCGAGGTCGATCGGGTTCGGGATGGTGACCGCACGCTCCGGGCGGGGCAGCGCACCGGCGTGCCGCAGGCTGCGCCCGGCCGCGTCGCTGACCACGACCAGGTGGTCGGGCAGCCGGTAGACCGCGGGCAACGTGGCCGCGAGCAGCCGCATACCCCGTCCGTTCGCGCGCAGGTTGTCGGCCAGCGCGTGCTCGCTGGCCACGTGCACGTAACGGCCCCGGCCGAGCTGGCGGCTCACCGCCACCACGACGTTCGGATACGTCAGGAACGAGTACACGGCGTCGAAGCCGGCCCGCCCGGCCAGAGCGGCGAACCGGGTGGCGAGCAGCGCGAGCCGCCGCGGGCCGGACCCGGTCGCCGGCAGGTGCACGTGGGCGCAGCCCGGCGGGATCCGGTCGGCCCACGGCAGACCGGTGATCCGGGCCAGTTCCCGCCGGCCCATCCGTGGGTCGAAGGTGACCACGGTGACCCGGGCGCCGGTCGCCATCCGTTCGGCCAGCGTGCGCGCGACCCGTTCGGCGCCGGCCGGCCCGAGCGTCGGTACCACCACCGCGATGTGCGTCATCGTCCGGCCTCGGTCGTCGGGGTCTGCAGCAGGACCAGGGCGAGGTATCCGGCGAACAGGACATGGGTGGAGTAGGTGAGCGGTTCGAACAGGACGTCCCAGATGATCGCCACGGTCCAGAAGACCATGAGCGGCCCGGCGCGGGTCCGGATCGAGGTCATCGCGCCACGCAACCCGGTGAACAGCAGGTAGGCCCAGAACGGCAGCGCGAGCAGGCCGGCCTGCAGCACGGTGTCCAGCGCCGTCGAGTGCGCGGCCACCCCTGGGTTCTCCTTGGCCAGCCAGTCCTTGGGCAGGTTCTCGAAGATCTCGACGTGGTGATCACTGATGAAGGTCAGCGACCGGGCGAACGTGATGCTGTCCAGGTCCGGTTTCGAACCCCATCCGTACGGTCGCTCGGAGATCAGATACAGCGCCTGCAACCCTTCCGGCCGGCCGTTGGCCATGACCGTCCAGACGTCGGCGGACTCGTCGCGGAACTGCAGCATCGACCGCTCACCGAGCCAGCCGGCCCGGGCAGCGCTGAAGAATCCGACGATCAGCAGCAGGCAGGGGATTCCGCCGAGCGCCAGCACGGTGGCCGGGCGCAGCCGGATCCGCCGGGTGCTGGCGATCACGGCGAGCAGCAGGGTGCACAGCGTGACCACGGCGAACGAACGGAAGTCGCAGATGAGGTTCAGGGCGGTGATCACCGTCAGGGTCACGAACGCCGGCAGCCGCCGGCCCGCGCGCCACCGGATGTCGCACAGCGCCAGGGCGGCGATGCTGACCGGCTCGGACAGCTCGTACTTCCACAGGTGGGCAGCGGTCACCGGTTGACCGTCCGGGAAAGCCGCCGAGGTGGGACCGGTCGCGCCCACCGTCAAGCCGGCGAGGGCGAGGCCCAGCGCGAGAGCGGCGACGAACAGCCGCAGCCGTACGGGGTCGTGGTCCGACAGCCGCACCAGCGCGGCGGTCAGGGCGAGGGTGCCGAGCAACGCGATGAGGTGCTGGCTCAGCCGGGGGCCGGTGCCGTTCGCGATGTCGGCGACCAGCAGCCCCAGCCCCCAGCCCGCGGTCACCAGGACCAGCACCCCCAGCTTGCGGCTGTTCAGCAGAGTCGGCGCGAGCAGCGGGAGCGCCGCGATGCAGACGAAATCCACCAGCAGCAGCCGGCCGGGAAGCACCGGAACCGCCGCCGCGAAGGTGACCGCGGCGAGCAGCAACAGCATCGGGCGCCGGCCCTGGGTCGTCCCGGGCACAGCCGTCTCGGCCACGTCGGGGGCGACCGTTCTCACTCGGATCCGCCCGTCGTCGCGGCACCGGGGCGGCGCACCAGGTCGCGCAGGACGAGCGCGACGAAAGCGACGTTGGTCCTCAGGTATCGGCCGCCGAGCCGCCGCGGCTCCTGCAGGGCCCGGAACAGCCATTCGAGCCCGGCCCGTTGCCAGGCCACCGGGGCGCGTCGCACCACCCCGGCGAGGACGTCGAAGGATCCGCCCACGCCGTGCACCACGCTGGCTCCGGTACGCCGGCCGTGCTCGGCGACGAAGCGCTCCTTGCGCGGTGAGGTCATGCCGAGGAAGAGCAGGTCGGCGCCGCTTCGCGCGATGGCGTCCGCGACGGCCGGCGCGTCCGCGTCCGAGTAGTACCCGTCCCGGCTGCCCGCCACGATCAGGCCGGGAAAGAGCCGGCGCACCTCGGCCAGCGTCCGGTCGAGCACGACCGGCGTGGCGCCCAGGAAATACACGCTGAGCCGCCGCTGCTGCGCCTCGGCGAGCAGCCTGAGGAACAGGTCGATGCCGGCGACCCGTTCCGGCAGCGGCGCGCCCAGCAACCGGCTCGCCCAGACAACGGCCTGGCCGTCGGCGACGATCAGGTCGCAACCCGCGACGGCCGCGCGCAGCTCCCGGTCGCGGCGCATCTTGACGATCTTGGCGGCATTGACGACCCCGATCTCGATCTGGCGGGCCGATCCGGTGGCCGCCAGACAGCTCGCCACGGTCTGCTCGATGGTCAGCGGGTCCACACCGATGTCGAGCAACCGAAGCCGCGCGGGCCGGCCCGCCGCAGCGGGCCTCGCGTCGCCTTCCGTGGCGGAGAGGTGGCTCGCGCCGGACACGGCCGTGGGCCGCGGCCGCGGCCGCCCGTGATCGGCGACGAGCACCCGGGCAATCCGGTCACCCGCGTGCCCGTCCCACAGCGACGGCCGGCGCGGGGCGGGCGGATGCGCCAGCGCACGGCGGGCCGCGGCGACGATCCCGGCCGGCTCGACACCGGCCAGCAGGTTGGTGCCCTCGGTGATGGTGACCGGCCGTTCGGTGTTCTCGCGCAGCGTGAGGCAGGGCACCCCCAGCACGGTGGTCTCCTCCTGGACGCCGCCGGAGTCGGTGAGCACGATCCGGGCGTCCGCCTGCAGCGCCACGAAGTCGAGATACCCCATCGGTGGCAACAGGGTCAGCCCAGGGCCCAGCTCGGAGCCGGCCAGCATCCGGCGGGTACGCGGATGCACCGGGAACACCAGCGGACAGGTCTCGGCGATCTGCGACAGCGCGCCCAGCAACGCGTGCAGGCGTTCGGGCGAGTCCACGTTCGCGGGCCGGTGCAGCGTCACCAGCCCGTATCCGTGCCGCGGCAGGCCGAGCCGGCCGTGGACGTCACCGGCGCGGGCGCGGTCCACATTGGCCAGCAGCGTGTCCACCATGACGTTGCCGACGAGATGTACCTGGTCGGCGCGGTATCCCTCGCCGGCCAGGTTGGTCACCGCGTCCGGCGACGGGGCGAACAGGTAGTCGCTGAGCCGGTCGGTGACGACGCGATTGACCTCCTCCGGCATCGACCAGTCCCGGCTGCGCAGGCCCGCCTCGACGTGGGCGACGCGCACCCCGGCCTTGGCCGCGACCAGCGCGCAGGCGACGGTGGAGTTGACGTCGCCGACCACCACCACCACGTCGGGCTCCAGCTTGTCGAGCAGCGGCTCGAACTCCGTCATGATCCGGCCGGTCTGCTCGGCGTGACTGCCCATGCCGACGCCGAGGTGGTGGTCCGGCCGGCGCAGGCTCAGCTCCTCGAAGAAGACGTCGCTCATGCCCCGGTCGAAGTGCTGGCCGGTGTGCACCAGCAGCACCTGCACCCCGGCGGCCTCCAGCGCGTCGAGCACCGGCTTGACCTTCATGAAGTTCGGCCGGGCCGCGGCCACGCAGACGACCCGCATCACAGCAGCTCGACCAGGGCGGCGCCGTCGCGCGGAACCCGGCGGCGGCAGTCCAGCACGTAGGCCGCGTGCGCCGCCACCAGGTCGTAGTCGAAGTCGTCGTGATCGGTCAGCACCACGACCGCGTCGGCCGCGCTGACCTCCTCCGGCGTCACCTCGACCCGGACCACCCGCTCCACCTGACCCTCGCGCAGGTACGGGTCGGCGCCGCGCACGTTCGCGCCGAGACTGAGCAGCTGCTGGGCCACCATCACGGCCGGCGACTCGCGGGCGTCGCCGGTGTTGGGCTTGTAGGACAGGCCGAGCAGGAGGATCCGGGCGCCGTTGACCGCCCGGTGTGACCGGTTCAGCGCCCGCATCAGCCGGTGCACCACGTGGTCCGGCATGTGCTCGTTGACGTCGTTGGCGAGCTCCACGAAGCGGAAGCTGCGGCCGAGTGACCGCTTGACCCGCCAGGACAGGTACGACGGGTCGATCGGCAGGCAGTGCCCGCCCACGCCCGGCCCGGGCGTGAACCGCATGTAGCCGAACGGCTTGGTGGAGGCGGCCTCGATCACGTTCCAGATGTCGATGCCGAGCTCGTGCGCGAACATCGCGATCTCGTTGACCAGCGCGATGTTGACATGCCGGAACGTGTTCTCCAGCAGCTTCGCGAGCTCGGCCTCGCGGACCGACGCCACCGGCACGGTCCGCTCGACCAGGCCCGCGTAGAACCGGTCGATGACGCGCAGCGAGCGTTCGTCGACCCCGGAGACCACCTTCGGAGTGGTGACGAACGTCCACCGCTGGTTGCCGGGATCGATGCGTTCGGCGCTGTAGCCGAGGTGGAAGTCGGTGCCGGCGAGCAGCCCGGACACCTCCTCGAGGATCGGCGCGACGAACTCCTCGGTGGTGCCGGGGTAGGTGGTCGACTCGAGCACGACGGTCGCGCCGGGACGCAGGAACCGGCCGAGGGTGCGGGCGGCCGCCTCGACGTAGGACAGGTCGGGGTTGCCGTCGCGCAGCGGCGTCGGCACGGTGATGACCGCGACGTCGAACCCGGAGCAGCTGCGGCTCTCCGACGACACCGCGTACCGGCCGGATTCGTGCGCCGCCTGCAGCACCGCGGCCGGCACATCCTCCACGTAGGACTCGCCGGCGTTGAGCAGCTTGGTGCGGTTGGTATCGACGTCGTAGCCGGTCACCTGATGCCCGGCCTCGACCGCACGCATCGCGAGCGGCAGCCCGACATAGCCCTGACCGACCACCACCACGCGGGTGCTCCGCTCTGTCGGGTTCATGCCCATCTCCCCGTGTCGTTCGGTTGCTCGGTCCGGTTGTTCGTCGTGCGGTGGTGCGCCGGGGCCTCGACCGTCTTGCCGACGGCGGCAACGCCCCGTGCCGCGGTGAGCTGCTCCGGGACGGGGCCGGCGCCGGTCGGCCCGCCGGGCTTGGTGAACCGCCGCGGGGTGCCGTTCGCCCGCGCCGCCGCAACCGGGCGGCCGGGGGCCGGCCACTGCGGGGCCGCGACCGGGGTGGTCAACGCGTCGGGCGAGGCGCGGCCCGCGCCACGGGTCTTGCCCAGCACCGCGGCACCGAGCACTCGCGCCCCGGCGTCGTGCAGCGCCTGAAGCGATTGCCGCACCGCGGTCCACCGGGTGCCGCCGATGCGCGAGGTGAGCACCACACCGTCCACCCCGGCGGCGAGGACCGCCGCGTCGGCGACCTCCAGCATCGGCGGCGCACTGATGATCAGCAGGTCGAACCGCTGCTCCAGCCGGGCGAGCAGATCCCGCATCGCGCCGGACGCCAGCAACTCGCCGGACGCGCCCGCCGCCGTACCGGCCGGGAGCACGCGCAGCGCGCCGTCCCCCCACGAGTAGATCGCCATGTCGACATCCCGGTCGCCGGCCAGCACCGCGGCCAACCCGGCCTCGCCGCCGGCCCGGCCGGCGGTGGTGTCCCCGATGCCCAGCGCCGCCGCGAACCGCGGATGCCGCAGATCCGCCTCGATCAGCAGGACCCGCAGCCGGACCCGGCTCAGGGCGATGGCCAGGTTCTGCGCGACCGTCGCGGCGCCGTCGTCGTCGTGCGGTCCGGTGACCAGGATCGAACGCAACCCGTCGGAGGCGACGAGTGCCCGCAGATTGGCCCGCAGCTGCCGATAGCCCTCACCGGCCCGCGAGGCCCAGTACGCGTCGTCCGGTGGCGCGGCACGGTCGCCCCTCCGGCCGCCGGCGAGGACGCCGAGCGGGGCCAGGTTCAGCTTGGTGCGCAACTGCTCGGGATCCTCGAGCCGGGCGTTGAGCAGCTCTCCGCCGACCACGATCACCGTGCCGAGAAGCAGGCCGAGCAGAATGCCCAGTGCCAGCCGGGAGGCCGCCGGCCCGAGGTCCGCGCGGGCGGGCATCTCCGGCTGACTCACCAGAGTGATCTTGATCGGGACGAAGCCGGTGGCCGCCGTCTCGAGCCTCGGCACCACCGACATCACCGCGGCCGAGACGGCCGCGGCCAGCTCGTACGCCCGGCGGGCCGTGGTGTCGCGCACGGTTATGTCGATCAGCGCGGTCTGCAACGGGTTGGTCGCCGTGATGCGTCCGGCCATCGACTGCACCGGCTCGGTACGGCCCAGGCGCTGCGCCACCTGGCTCAGCACCAGCGGGGAGTTCACCATCGAGGCGTACGACGGGACCCGGTCCAGCACCAGATTGCTGTTCTGCAGCAGGGTGTCGGTGGAGTCGCTGCCGTTGCTCGACACGAACAGCCGGGTGTGGGTGGTGTAGTACGAGGGCTGGTGCAGAGCCGCGAACCCTCCGAGCGCCACCCCCGCGACGAGGCACACCACCATGACGATCACATTTCGCCGCAGGAGCCGGAGAAAATCGCGGACCGACATGAGCACCGACTCCTTGCTACGCCTCAGGACTGACGGTGGGCACGCTACGGATATTGCGGCGCGTAGTGATCCGGCAACAGGACTACGTCTGCTGCAGGGTCCGGGCGACTCGCGCCGCGGGCACGATGCTGGCGTGACAGCCATGCCACGGATCGATGTCGCCTGGCCACCGGTCGTGCAGGTGGGTCCCGAGCCCACCGCCGTCGGTGGTATCGCGACGGTGATCCGCACCTACGTGTCCATGCTCTCGGCACAGACGACCGTGCGGCAGGTGACCAGCTGGCGGCCGGGCACGCGCGGCGCCGGTGCGGCCGTCGCCTTGACGGCCGCCGGGCGGCTGGCGGCGCTGCGGGCGCGGCACCACGGTGAACGCGCGCTCGTGCACGTCCACGTGAGCCACCGCGGCTCCTTCCTGCGGGAAGGGGCACTGATCCGGGCCGCCGCGGCGCTCGGCCACCCGGTGTTCGTCACGGTGCACGGCT
Source organism: uncultured Actinoplanes sp. (assembly GCF_934643405.1). Lineage (GTDB taxonomy): Bacteria > Actinomycetota > Actinomycetes > Mycobacteriales > Micromonosporaceae > Actinoplanes. The sequence goes on along the minus strand of NZ_CAKUCL010000016.1, from coordinate 38,610 downwards.
CGCAGTTCGTCGCGACCAGCGGGCAGCCACCCTGGCGGACGCTCTACCGCCTGGTGCTGCGGCGGGCGAACGCGGTGGCGGTGCTCGACGACGCGGCGCTGGCCGCGGTGCGCGGTCTCGCGCCGCGGACGCCCGCCACGCTGCTGCCCAACCCGGGACCTGTCTTCCCGCAGTGGACCCCGGCGAGCGGCGCGGTGGACACCGGACCGGTGGTGCTGTTCGCCGGCGAGGTCTCCCGTCGTAAGGGGGTGGACGTGCTCCTGCGGGCCTGGCCCGCGGTCACCGCCGCGGTGCCGGGCGCGCTGCTGCTCGTGGCCGGGCCGGACGGCGGCGTCGACGTTGCCGGTGTTCCCGGGGTGCGGGCGTTGGGCGCGGTCTCCGCCGAGGCGATCAGGGCCCGGCTGGGAGAGGCGCGGGTCGCGGTGCTGCCGTCGCGGGCGGAGGGCATGCCGATGTTCGTGCTGGAGGCGATGGCCGCCGGGCGGCCGGTGGTGGGCAGCACGGTGGGCGCGATGCCCCGCCTGCTCGCCGGAGCGGGGGCCGTCGTCGAGCCGGGGGACGCCGACCGGCTGGCGGACGCCCTCATCGGATACCTGCGCGACCCGGAGCGGGCCGGGCACGACGGCGCCGCCGGCCGGGCCCGGTACCTGCGGTCACACTCCCCCGGGGTCGCGTTGGAGCGGCTGGCGGCGTTCTACCGCACCGGCGCGGCCGGCGGGGCCCCGTAGCCCACCGGTGCCGGCGGGCCGGGCACGGCCACCCCGGCCCTGGTGTCGGCGATCCGGAGCTCGTCCAGGTACATCACCCGCCGAGTCGTATCGGTCGGATTGTGCTGCGACCAGTCCCACTTGTACAGACCGACCTTGAGGTAGACGCCGTACCGGCTGCGGTACGTGTTCGGGCCGCGCAGGCCGCTGAAGCCCGGCACCGGCACACCGTCCCGCCAGATCTGCAGAAGGCCGTCGCCCCGGGCCGACCATCGCGCGTGCACCAGCCAGTCGGTCCAGCCCCCGGTCCGGTACGCACCCACGCGGGCCGTGTCGCTGTGTGCATCCCGGGCGGTCTGGAGCTCCCATTGACCGGCCCTCGTGCCGATCGCGAGCGGCGGCTCGCCGCCTATCCCGTAGTGCTGGTGAAACTGCGCGAGGATCTCCGGCGAGCGGTCGCGGGCCCAGTCGGCCGGCAGGTAGACGCTGAAGGCGTACCAGCGCTCGGCGTCGCGCGGCTCGATCGGCGTGGCCAGCTCCGCCCGGGTGTTGTGGTTGATGACCGGGTCGCCGCGGACCAGCTCGAACCGGGCCGAGGCCCCGCCCGCGCGGACCGGTTCCGGCACCCGCGCGATTCGCACCTGCGGTTGCCCGCTGTCCACATGCACCAGCCCGGGCGCGTACTCGCCGGACCAGCCCGGTGGGGCGGCGCGCGGAACGCTCTGCTGACGCGCGGTCTCCCAATCGAGCGTCGTACGGGCCGGCGCCGGCGGTGCGGGCGGCGCCCAGGCCACCTCGTGGGTCACATCATCGGTCAGATCGCCGGTGGGCGGCAGGGCGGCACCGCCGCACCCGGCGGTCAGGAACAGGGCCAGGGCGGCCACGGCGCCGGTGCAGCACCCTCGCATCGAAGTCATCGCAAACCCTTCGGTGTCACGGCTGCGGCAACGGCAGCACGGCAGCGGGTCCCACGTGCACCAGGCTGCCGGAGCTGGGATCGGACGGGTTCGAGTAGTTGCCCGCACCGAAGATCCAGCCTTCCTCGCGGGTGACCGCCGGACCACCGGGCGCGATCGGCCGGCCCGCGTACCGCATGCGGCCCACCGGGTACTCGGTCTGGCGGCCGACGTCGAAGAGCTGGTCGTCGAGGTACACCTCGAGGCGGTCGTGCTGGTAGACCCGAAGCTCGATCTTGAGCCACCGGTTCAGGTACGGCCGGAAATCCAGCCGCCGTCCCGCGATGCGGCCCTCGTTGTAGTGCGCGAGGTCGAGATACAACTGCCCGTCGCGGTCGTACACCACGAGCCACCAGGACGGATCACTCGTCTGCCGTCCATCGGCGGTGGCATAGCCCTCCTTCAGCTGCGCCAGGTTGACCCAGCCGCGTTCGGTCAGGCGCAGCCGCGCGGCGTCGATGTACTCGTAGACGATGTATCGAGCGGACACGTCCGTCGGGGAGCCGTCCCGCTGGCTGAACGGCTCGGTGCCCGCCGGCCAGCTGGCCGCGCTGAACGACTTGTAGAGCTTGCGGTGCGACGCGGGATCTCCCGGTTCATGGTCGAGCGTGATGGCGTGGTCGTCGCCGCCGGGTGGCGCCGGCAGGCCGTCACGCCGGGCCGACGCCACCTCGGGCAGGCCGTACGCCGCGGCTTCGCCCTGGCCGAAGTGCGACCACTGCCGCGCCAGCGCCGCGGCGACGTCGTTGTCGCTCTCGGCGGTCCCCAGCGGGACGGCGTCGAGCTGCGTGCGCCACCATCCGGCGACCACCGGCAGCTGTCCCGCCGGTGGCGGCGGCCGGTCGCGCGGCGATCCGGCGAACGACACGGCGACCACCGCCAGCAGCACCGCCACGACGGCCACGACGAATCCGGCGAACATCTTTCGTTCATACCGGCGGGCGGCCCGGGCGAGGCAGTTCGAATGGCGTAGTGCGGCGGCCCGCGCAGCCCCCCATGCGCGGGCCGCCAGGCCCGGGACCCCCGGCCGGCCGGTCAAGACACCACCGAATGCCGTACGGCGTAGGAGACCGCCTGCACGCGGGAGTGCACGCCGAGCTTGGACAGGATCGACTGGACGTAGCCACGGGTGGTGGTGACGCTGATGCCGAGTTCGTGGGCGATCTGCCCGGTCGGCTGCGCGCCCACCAGCAGGCGCAGCACGTCGCGTTCGCGGTCGGTGAGGAACTGGGCCGCGAGGGTGGCCGCGTCCACCCGCGACGTGTGTGCCGGCCGGTGACGCCGGACGCCCGGCACCACCGCCGGGCTCGGTGTCACACCGCCGCGCACCACCGCCTCGACAAGCTCGGCGAGCGGCCGGTGCTTGCTCAGCACAGCGGGCACGCCGAGCGACCGTTCGATGTCCCGCTCCACGGTGCCGAGGCCGCAGACGTGCGTGTCCGGCCACCGCAGGCGCATCTGGCGTATCGCCGCCGTCCCGGTCTGCTCCGGGAAGTGCAGGCTCATCACGACCCGGTCGGCCGGGGCGTGCGACAGCCTCGCGAGGGCTTCGGCGGGATCGGCCGCGACCCGGACGTCGGCGCCCGCCGCCCGCACGGCGCTCGCGAACGTCTCGGCGAAGAGCTGATGGTGGTCACAGATGAGGACGGTGATCATGGTGGGGAAGCTCCTGGGTTCGCGTCGGGGGATCAGTAGGCGCCGGTGCGGTGCAGGACAGCGGGGAGGGTGCGCCACAGCACGGCCGCGTCCAGGCCGAGCGACCAGTTGTCGACGTATTGCAGATCGAGCCGGACCGCCTCCTCCCAGGACAGGTCGGAGCGGCCGCTGATCTGCCAGAGACCGGTCAGTCCGGGCTTGACCGCCAGCCGTCGCGACACGTACGCGCCGTAGCGGGCGACCTCCTCCGGCAACGGCGGCCGGGGACCGACCAGCGACATGGTGCCGCCGAGGACGTTCAGCAGCTGCGGCAGCTCGTCCAGCGACCAGCGGCGCAGCACCGCGCCGATCGGGGTGATCCGGGGATCGTCGCGCACCTTGAACAGCAGCCCGTCCGCGTTGATGTTGGTGACGGTGAGTGCGGCCCGCTGACGCTCGGCGCCCACGTGCATGGTGCGGAACTTGAAGAGCGTGAACTCGCGCCCGTGCACGCCGACGCGGGTCTGGCGGAACAGCGCGGGGCCCGGCGACCTCAACCGGATGAGAAGCGCGATGCCGAGCAGCACCGGAGCCAGCAGCAGCAGCGCGAACAGCGCGACTGACCGGTCGATGAGGCCCTTGACGAGCCAGCCGGGGCCGGACAACCTGGCGTGCCGGACGTGCAGCACCGGCAGGGCGCCCACCGGTCCGACGGCGAGGCGGGGGCCGGCGACGTCCACCAGGCCGGGGATCATGACGAAGCGGGTGGCATGGTTCTCGACCGACCAGGCGAGCCGGCGCAGGTCGACCGGGTTCAGCTCGGGGCACGGCAGCACGGCCACCGTGTCCGCGCCGACCCGCTGCATCGCGCCGACGACGTCGGTGAATCCGCTGCTCACCGGGATGCCGTCGAGCGCCGGCGAGGCGTCGTCGCGCGACGCCGGCACACAGCAGCCCACCAGGCGGGCACTGTGGTGCTTGTCGCGGCGCAGCTGCGTCATCAACGCCTCTATCGCCTGTCCGCGTCCGACGGCGAGCACGCGGTGCTGGCACTGCCCCCGGATCCGGCGACGCCGCAGATCCAGCCGCAGCAGGGTGCGCCCGCCCAGGGTGGCGCCGACGGCCACGGCCAGCATCAGCAGGATGAAGTCGCGGGGCACCTGGACCGGGGTCGCCCAGGTCAGCCACGCGACGCCGGCGAGCACCACGGCGGCGCCGACCAGGACATCGCGTCCGTCGGTCCGGCCGTCGCCTAGGGAACGCGGCGCGCGAGCCTGCACCGCGGCGAGGACGACGGCCCACGCCAGCGGGGCCACCAGCGCGACGGCGGTGTAGGCGTCGCCGTCCCAGACGTCGCGGTCAGCACCGGGCCGGACCAGGTAGCCGGCGCCGGCGCCCAGTGCGCCGGCCAAGCCGTCGATCAGTGCAAGCTTGGCTCGATACCGTGTCTCCCAACGAGTCGCCGAACTCCTGTTCGGACCTCGCCGTTCATCCACCCGATCCGGGCTCCAGTAGCTCAACATGGCGTGGCGCAACCATTCCCATCACCGACAGCGTCAAAGGAGCGATCAGAATCAATGTCGCCGTGCCCGGCGATTGCGTACGGACGATTCGCGGACATCGAAGAGCGCACAGCAACGCGCCGCACATATTGAGGGGATCGCCCCGGCGAGATCGTCCTCGGCTCTTCGAATGGGCACAGCGGCCAGTGTCGACCGCTCTTGTGTGAGGTCCCGAACGCTACCGGTCAATGAACCTCGGTGCATCGGCCGAGTGACGCCACGTATCGGTCGCGCGAACCGTTCTCGGCAAATCGAGATATTCGCATGAGGGGACGCTGATCTGCACAAATGCACGATCAACAGGAATTTCGTCCGCCCCAATTGTCCGCCGGTGACCTCCCGCGCGGCCGACATTTCGCTTCGTACCTCCGTCCCGGGCAGGGCATTTACAAAAGCCACGGCCGACAGCAAAAAGAGCATCCCGGCAATCAATTTGCGACACGCCGGCCAATGCGCCAAATGCAAAACCGGCCAGCCGGTGCGGAACCGCGTGCCGAGCGCTGGAGGTCGCAAATCACGCGAGGGCGAGGCTTGACAGGAACTCAGGGGTAACGGCCGGCGGAGCCTGTCCGAGCCCGCAGTTCCGGCACGCGCGCCGGCCTGCTGACGCCGGGCACATCCAGCGATGGCACGCCGCCCGCCGCGCGGGGCGGGGCACATCCGGCCACGCCACCCGTCCGCCACGCGCGGGCGCTACGCGGGAGTGGAGGGCGCCTCCACTTGGCCGCTGCTGCCATCCGCGTCTTCGGCCGCCGCTCGGGCATCGCGGCGCGACTACTTCCTCGGCGCGCTTCGCTCGGGCGTCGCGGGACGGCCGGATTCGGCGCGCTTCGCTCGGGCGTCGCGGGACGGGTCGGATTCGGCGCACCGGGCCGGTCGAGCGGTGCAAGCGCCCGGACCATGGTGCCGGCGGGAAGCCTGAGGCAAGAAAGCGGGCGGTGGCGGTGGCGGAATGCCGGGCCGGCGGGCGGCGCGGCGCTCAGGATCGTGGCTGAGGTGCCGAAACAGGCGAGGTGAGGGAAATGCACGCGAAGCCCGCCACACCGCAGGGCACGGATCTGACCCTCGACGACCTGCTGCGCGACGGTGGCCTGCACTGCGTCTACCAACCGTTCGTCGACGTGGACACCGGCGCCGTACTGGCGTTCGAGGCTCTGCTGCGCGGGCCCGCGGACTCCGGCTGGCAGTCGCCGATGGTGCTGCTGGACGCCGCCCGGGCGGCCGACCGGCTTGCCGACCTGGAACGAGCATCGCTGCGGGCGGCGTTGACCGACGCCGCGCTGTTCTCGCAGGGACGGCCGGCGACGTTGTTCGTCAACATCGAGCCCAGCACCGTGACCCAGCGGTTGGACGTCGTCCTCGACGCGCTGGCCACTCGCGCCGCCCACATCCAGGTCGTCGTCGAGATCACCGAACGCGCGCTGGCGGCCGACCTGGCCGGCATCATGGCCGCCGCCGAGCGGCTGCGCGCCGCCGGATACGCCATCGCCCTGGACGACGTGGGAGTCGAGCCCGCGTCGCTGGCTTTCATACCGTTGCTGCGGCCGGAGATCGTCAAGCTGGACCTGAGGCTGTTGCGCACCGTCAAGGATCCCGCCACGGTCGCCGTGGCCGGCGCTGTCCGCGCGTACGCCGAGGAGGCCGGCGCCGAGGTGGTCGCCGAAGGCATCGAGACACCGCGGGACCTGACCCGCGCGCTCGTGCTGGGCGCCACCCTCGGACAGGGATGGCTGTGGGCCCGGGGCGAACGGCAGTTCCGGCCCTCGACGTTCCGCCCCGAGCGGTTCGCCGCGCGGCCGATCGGCACCGCCCTGCGAGCAACGCCGTACGAGCTGGTCGGCGCCGGGAAGCGGATCCGGCACGCACCCAAGAATCTCCTGGTCCCGGTGTCGAAGACGCTGGAACTGATGGCCCTGGAGGCGACTGTCCCGCCCGTACTGCTGGCCGCCTTCGAGAATGTCCGCTTCTTCCGGCCGTCCACCACGCGCCGGTTCACCGAACTCGCCGCCCGCCTGCCGTTCGTCGCCGCGCTCGGCGTCGACATGCCCCCAGCGCCGGCTCCCGGCGTGCGCGGTGCCAACCTGTCCATCCAAGATCCGCTGGCCAGCGAATGGACCGTCGTGGTGGTCGGCGCACACGTCTCGGCCGCGTTGATGGCCCGCGACCTGGGCGACACCGGCCCCGACGGCGACCGGCAGTTCGAGTTCACCGTCAGCTACGACCGCAGCCTCGTCACCGCCGCCGCGCACTCCATGGTCGGGCGGCTCACGCGCTGAGGATGCCCCGCTGTCCCGGCCGGCCCGGGATGTGGTTTCCTTGCACCGGCGGCGGGGACGGTGACGCGCTTCGGGGAAGCGCTGGCTTCGGGTGGACGGCAGTCGGATGAGTGCCCTGACGGCGCATTTTGACCTACCTCTCGGTCAGGAGGCTCCTCGTCTCGCGCGCAGGGCCGCGGCGGCTGTCCTGGCAGCGTGGGGTTACACCGAGCCGTCCTGGTGCGAGCAGTCGGCCCTGGTGATCAGTGAGCTGGTCACCAATGCGGTCCAGCACGGCGGCGGTTCGTTGATCCTTGAGCTCGAGGCCCACGACAAGCAGGTGGTGCTGTCCGTGGCGGACGGCTCGTCGGTCGTCCCGCGCCGTCGGGAACCCGACGGCCGTGGCGGCCGCGGCTTGATGGTGATCGATGCCCTCACCGCCCGGTGGCAGGTCGAGTCGCACCGCGGCGGCAAACGGGTGCTGGCCGAGCTGCATCCGTATCCGGCGGCGGAGACGGCGACGGCCGGCCCGGCTGCGGAAAGGGCCACGTGAGATGGGTCGCCGCGCCCGGCCGGCCCCGTGCCGCCCCGGCGCCCGCGTGGCACGATCGTCGGGCATCGGCGGGTCGACGGGGAGCAGCGCGGTTGGAACTGACAGCAGCCAGACATCTGGCGTGCGGCCTGATGGCCCGCCACGGGCTGACCGGCTGGCGCCTGGTGTTCGACAACGCGAAGACCCGTGCCGGGGTGTGCCGCTTCGACCGTAGGGAGATCGGCCTGTCCCGGGCCCTCGTCTCCCTCTACGACGTCGAGCAGGTCACCGAGGCGGTGCTGCACGAGATCGCCCACGCCCTGGTCGGCCCCCGGCACGGCCACGACCGCGCCTGGCGCGCCACCGCACGGCGTATCGGCTGCTCCGGCAAACGCTGCATGCCACCGGACGCGCCCAGTGTCGACGGGCCGTGGGTGGGAGTGTGCCCGCGGGGTCACCGCACGACCGCTCACCGGCGACCCGTCCGGGTCAAGTCGTGCCGCGACTGCTCCCCCGGCTTCACCTCGTCGGCGATCTTCACGTGGTCACATCACGGCTTGCCGGCCGCGATGGACCCCCGCTACGAGGCCGAACTGGCCCGCATCCGCACCCGGCAGAACACGGCCGCCCCGGCGCCCGTACCGCTGCAGGTCGGCGAGCGGGTCCGGCTGACCGGCACCGGCAGATACGCCGACCTGCCCGGCACCGTCGTCAGGCGCGGACGCACCCGCTACCAGGTCCAGACGAGAGCGGGCCTGCTCAGTGTCGCGTTCACCGCCGTGCAACGCGTTCCACCGACCGCCTGAGCGGTCCGCGCCGCCGGATGCCCGGTCAGGCGCGGCGGACGGCGACCGTCACCCGGTGCGTGGTGGCGAAGATGGCGCCCGCCCAGCCGTCCCGGTCGCGGAAGGACAGACTCGTCGCGCCGTCGTCGGTGCGGTCGGTGACGATGGTGAACGTGCCGCGCCCCAGCTCGCGCCGGTAGAACGCCAGCACGGCCTGCGGGTCCGGCGCGGTCAGGGTGAACGACGCGCCGGCCTCCCGGTCGGACAGCGCGGTCACGCGGCTGCCGGGCGGCAGGCGGAAGGCCGACGGCACATTGCGTACGGTGGGATCGGTTCGCGCCGCGGCAACGGCACCGTGCGCGGAAGTGCGGACCTCGGCGGCGATCTCGGCCCGGCCGGTGCGCTGCGACTCGGTCGCCGGGTCGGCGCAGGCGCCCAGGCCGGTGACGGCCAGCAGGGTGGCCATCATGGTGGTGATCCGCCTCGTCGTCATGTGCCGCATTCCTCCCGCGTTCCGAACCGTCCTCATTGTGGGTCATCGCGTCACGCGCCGGACGGATACCACCCCCGCGCCGGGGCGGTGTGTCACTCGACACCCCTTCGCGACGGAACCGTCGTTTTCCGTTCCCCGCCCGTAGCCTGGAACGCTGCCCCGGGCGGCTCGGTGTCGCGCGCCTGGCTGATGCTGACCCGTGAGGTGGAGATGGAGCACGCCCGGTGACCGTGACGACCGACCCGCGACTCATCGACCTCCCGGAGATCGCCGCGGCGTCCGAGGCTCCCGCGCTGTTCCGCTCCCGGTCGGCTCCGGTCCGCCGTACGGTCGTCGATGTCCTCGACGCGACGGTGCGTGACCATCCGGGGGCCCTCGCGCTCGACGCCGGTGACACCACGCTCACCTATCGCGAGCTGGCCGACGAGGTGGAGGCGCTGCGGGCCAGGCTGAGCGCGCACGGGGTCGGCGCCGGCGATCGCGTCGGCATCCGCGTCTCCTCCGGTACGGCCGAGCTCTACCTCGCGATCCTCGGTGTGCTGGCGGCGGGCGCGGCGTACGTGCCGGTCGACGCGGACGACCCCGAGGAGCGGGCCGAGCTGGTCTTCGCCGAGGCCGATGTCTGCGCCGTCCTCACCGACGGGCTGAGCGTGTCGGTACGCCGTACGCCGGGAAACCGTCCCGGACGGCCCGGACCGGCCGACGACGCCTGGATCATCTTCACCTCCGGATCCACCGGCACCCCGAAGGGGGTGGCCGTCACGCACGCCGCGGCCGCCGCGTTCGTGGACGCCGAGGCGCAGCTGTTCCTCGCCGAGGACGACGCCGAGCCGATCGGAGCGCACGACCGGGTCCTGGCCGGACTGTCGGTCGCCTTCGACGCGTCCTGCGAGGAGATGTGGCTCGCGTGGCGGCACGGCGCCTGCCTGGTACCCGCCGCCCGCTCGCTGGTCCGCAGCGGCGTCGACCTGGGTCCGTGGCTGGTCGAGCAGCGCATCACGGTCGTGTCCACGGTGCCGACGCTCGCCGCGCTGTGGCCGGTCGAGGCGCTCGACGACGTCCGCCTGCTGATCTTCGGTGGCGAGGCGTGCCCGCCGGAGCTCGCGGAGCGGCTGGCCGTCGAGGGCCGCGAGGTCTGGAACACGTACGGCCCGACCGAGGCCACCGTGGTGGCCTGCGCCTCGCGGCTCACCGGTGAGGGGCCGGTCCGCATCGGGCTGCCGCTCGCCGGCTGGGAACTCGCCGTGGTCGGCCCCGCAGGCGTCCCGGTGGCGATGGGCGAGACCGGCGAGCTGGTCATCGGCGGCGTCGGCCTGGCGCGTTACCTCGACGCCGCCAAGGACGCCGAGAAGTTCGCGCCGTTGCCCGCCCTGGACTGGCAGCGGGCGTACCGCAGCGGGGACATCGTGCGGGCGGAGCCCGAGGGTCTGCTGTTCCTGGGCCGCGGCGACGAGCAGGTGAAGCTCGGCGGACGCCGCATCGAGCTGGGTGAGGTCGACGCCGCGCTGCAGGCGCTGCCCGGTGTCGCGGGCGCGGCGGCCGCGGTCAAACGGACCGCCGCGGGCACTCAGCTCCTGGTGGGGTACCTGGTGGCCCGCGACGGCGCCGAGGTCGACGTCGCGGCCGCCACCGACCGGATTCGCGAGCAGCTGCCGGCCGCGCTGGTTCCGCTGCTGGCCGTGGTCGACGGGCTGCCGACCCGGACATCGGGCAAGGTGGACCGCGCGGCCCTCCCCTGGCCGCTGCCCACCGCCGGTGCCGCGGGCGCCGAGCTGACCGTGACCGAGCAGTGGCTCGCCGGTGGCTGGGAGCAGATCCTCGGTGTGCGCCCCGGCGAGGCCGGCGCGGACTTCTTCAGCAGCGGTGGCGGCAGTCTGAGCGCGGCGCAGCTGGTGGCGTGGATCAGGCGGCGGCATCCGCAGACGGCCGTCGCCGACGTCTACCGGTTCCCCCGGTTGTCGCAGATGGCGGCGATGCTCGACACGCTCGGCGTGGCGGAGACGGTCCGCCGCGAGGTGCGTCCCACACCCCGGCGGGCCGGTCTGGTCCAGGGCGCGCTGATGCTGCCGATGCTCGCGCTCGTCGGGTTCCGCTGGCTCACCGTGCTGGCCGCGCTGGGCAACGTTCTCGCCGTGCTGGCGCCGGCCCCGTGGGCGCCGCGGGTGTCCTGGTGGTGGCTCGCGGCGGGCTGGGTCCTGCTGCTCAGCCCGGCCGGGCGCATCGCGGTGGCTGCCTCGGGGGCACGGTTGCTGCTGCGGGGCGTACGGCCCGGCGACTACCCGCGCGGCGGCGGCGTGCACCTGAGGTTGTGGGCGGCCGAGCGGCTCGCCGAGCTGACCGGCGCGACCGGCGTGGCCGGGGCGGGCTGGATGATCACGTACGCGAAGGCGCTCGGCGCGAAGGTCGGCCGGGACGCCGATCTGCACTCGGCGCCGCCGGTCACCGGGCTGTTGAAGCTGGGCCGCGGCGCGGCGATCGAGCCGGAGGTCGACCTGTCCGGCTACTGGGTGGACGGCGACGTCGTCCGGATCGGCCGGGTGCGGGTCGGCGCGGGCGCCCGGATCGGCTCGCGCAGCACCCTGATGCCCGGAGCGCGGATCGGCAAGGGCGCGAAGATCGCCGCCGGTTCGACCGTGACCGGCCCGGTGCCGGCGAACCAGCGCTGGTCCGGCTCGCCCGCCGCTCCGGCCGCCGGGAAGGACGGCGCGGACTGGCCGGCGCAGCGTCCGGCGCAACGGCCCCGGTTCTGGGTGGCCGCGTACAGCCTGACCGCTCAGCTGCTGGGTCTGGTGCCGGTGGTGGCCGCGTTGCCGGGTCTGGCCCTGCTGGGCTGGGTGCTTTCCGGCCGTACCGGAACCGGGTTCGCCGTTCTCGCGGCCGCCCCGGCCGCGGTCGTCTCGTTCGTGGCGTACGCCCTGCTGGTGCTCGCCGCCGTCCGGGTGCTCGGCCTCGGCGTGCGGGCCGGTTTCCATCCCGTCCGCGGGCGGGTGGCCTGGCAGGTGTGGACCACCGAACGCCTCATGGGCATGGCCCGGATCGCGCTGTTCCCGCTGTACGCGAGCCTGTTCACGCCGGTGTGGCTGCGCCTGCTCGGGGCCCGGGTCGGCCGCGGCGCGGAGGTGTCCACGGTGCTCGCGCTGCCGGCCATGACGACGGTCGACGACGGGGCGTTCCTGGCCGACGACACGATGGTGGCCACCTACGAACTGAGCCACGGCTGGCTGCGGGTCGCCCCGGCCAGGATCGGCAAGCAGGCGTTCCTCGGCAACTCCGGCATCGCGGCGCCCGGCCGTTCGGTGCCCAAGCGGGGCCTGGTCGGCGTGCTGTCGTCGGCGCCGCGCAAGGCCAAGAAGGGCTCGTCCTGGCTGGGCGCCCCGCCGATGCCGCTGCGCCGTACCGTCGAGGCCGCCGACGCCAGCCGCACCTACCACCCGCCGCTGCGGCTCAAGCTGGCCCGCGCCGCGATCGAGCTGTGCCGGATCATCCCGGTGATGTGCGCCGGCGTGCTGGCCGTCGTGGTCCTCGCCGCGCTCGCGCTGATCTGGCGGACCGCCGGCGGCTGGACGGCCGCGCTGACCGCCGGCCCGGTCCTGCTGGCCGCGTCGGTTGTCGCGGCGCTGACCGCGACGGCCGCGAAATGGCTGCTGGCCGGCCGGTTCCGGGTCACCGAGCAGGCGCTGTGGACGTCGTTCGTCTGGCGCACCGAGCTTGCCGACACGTTCGTCGAGGTGCTCGGCGCGCCCTGGCTGTTCCGCTTCGCCACCGGCACTCCCCTGCTCACCCTGTGGCTGCGGACGCTCGGTGCGAAAATCGGCCGGGGCGCGTGGCTGGAGACCTTCTGGCTGCCCGAGTACGACCTCGTGCGGCTCGGGGCCGGCGCCACCGTGAACCGGGGGTGCGTGGTGCAGACCCACCTGTTCCATGATCGGATCATGAGCATGGACGAGGTGACACTTGGCGCGGGTGCGACGCTCGGCCCGCACGGCATCGTGCTGCCCGGCGCCGGCATCGGTGCTCGCAGCACCGTCGGGCCCGGTTCGCTGGTCACCCGCGGCGACGCCGTGCCGGAGGACAGCCAGTGGCTCGGCAACCCGATCGCCGTCCAGCGGCGATGACGCCGGAGCCGGGCGCCGACCGTTCCCACGACTCCTATCTGCCCGGCCACGGCAACGGCGGGTACCGGGTCCTGCACTACGACCTCGACCTCGACTACCGGGTCGGGTCGAACCGGCTCGCCGGGAAGGCGGTCGTCACGGCACGGGCCGCCCAGTCGTTGTCCCGCTTCACCCTCGACCTCGGCCGGCTGCGCGTCCAGGACGTCCGGGTCGACGGGCGGCATGCGAAGTTCGACCACCGGTCCGGCAAGCTGCGCGTCAAACCGGAACGGCCGATCGGGTACGGCACCACCTTCAAGGTCGAGGTCCGGTACGGCGGGACGCCGGCACCCATCGGCGGCCGGTGGGGCGACATCGGCTGGGACGAACTGACCGACGGAGCGCTCGTGGCGAGCCAGCCGAACGGGTCGCCGTCCTGGTTCCCGTGCAACGACCGGCCCGACGACAAGGCCACGTACCTGGTCTCGCTGCGCACCGCCACGCCGTACACGGTGGTGGTCACCGGCGACCTCGTCTCGCGGCGCCGCGGGGCGGGCACCACCACCTGGGTGTACGAACGGAACGAACCCACGGCCCCCTACCTCATGAGTGTCCAGATCGGACGCTACGAGATGGTGGATCTGGCCCTGGTCGGGGTGACCCAGCGGGCCGCGATCCCGGCCCGGCTGCGGACGGTGTTCCAGCACGACTTCGGCCGGCAGAGCTGGATCATGGCGGCCTTCGAGCGGATGTTCGGCCCCTACCCGTTCCGCGAGTACGTCGTGGTGGTCGCCGACGACGACCTCGACGACCCGATCGAGGCGCAGGGCATGGCTGTCTTCGGCCGCAACCATCTCGACGGGCGCCGCACCCACGAGCGGCTCGTCGCGCACGAGCTCGCCCACCAGTGGTTCGGCAACAGCCTGACGGTCGCGGACTGGCGCCACATCTGGCTCAACGAGGGCTTCGCCACGTACGCCGAATGGTTGTGGTCGGAGATCTCCGGCGGCCCCCCGGCGAACGCCCACAGTGCCGAATGGCACGCGTGGCTGGCGAAGCACCCGGCGTCCGTCACGGTCGCGAACCCGGGCGTGGATCGGATGTTCGACCCGCTGGTCTACAAGCGCGGCGCGCTGACCCTGCACGCCTTGCGGGCGAAGATCGGTGACCAGGCCTTCTTCGCCCTGCTGCGGCTGTGGGTCGCCGACCACCGGCACGGGACCGTGACGACCGAGGAGTTCCGCTCCTACGCCCGGCGCCTGACCATCGAGCCGTTGCACGACCTGTTCACCGCGTGGCTCGACCGGCCGGCCCTGCCCCCGCTGCCGCGGATTCCCTGAGCCCGCGCCATGGCCGCATGGAGCACATCGGGGGTGGTGGATTAGCCTGTGCTGGCCCCGCTTCGGATGTGGGCAGGAACCGGAGAGAGACATGAAAGCACTGGGACATGTTCGTACGGCGGTGGCGCTGGCGGCCGTCGCGATCCTGGCGGCCGGTGGCGCCGCCGGCTGCGCCAAGAAGGACACCGGCGGGACCACCTCGGGCGGCGTGGCGCTGGTCAAGTCCGGAGTGCTCACCACCTGCACCCACCTTCCCTACGCTCCGTTCCAGTCGAAGGACGCCAGCGGCAAGGTCGTCGGCTTCGACGTCGCGCTCATCGACCTGGTCGCCGCGAAGCTCGGCGTGAAGCAGGAGATCGTGGACACGCCGTTCGAGGGCATCAAGTCGGGCGCCGACCTCAACTCCGGCAAATGTGACGTCGCCGCGGCCGGCATGACCATCACCGACGAGCGCAAGCAGGTGCTCGACTTCTCCGAGCCGTACTTCGACGCCACCCAGGCGCTCGCCGTGCCGGCCGGCAAGGAGGTCAAGACGCTGGAGGAGCTCGTCGGCAAGCGCCTCGGCGTGCAGGGCGGCACCACCGGCGAGGAATACATCAACGCCCAGGTCAAGGCGAAGGGCCTGAAGGTCGAGGTGGTCTCCTACCGGGACCTCGCCGCGCTCCAGCAGGCCCTCGTCACCAACCAGGTGGTGGCCGCCGTCAACGACCTGCCGGTGTGGAACGAGTACATCAAGGCCAACCCCGGCAAGGTCGCCGTCGCGGCCGGTTTCGACACCGGCGAGAAGTACGGCTTCGCCGTGAAGAAGGGCAACGCCGAGCTGCTCAAGGCCGTCAACGACGCCATCTCGGCGGCGCGCGCCGACGGCACGTACGACAAGATCTATGCGCAGTGGATCGGCGAGAAGCCGGCCAGCTGACCGATGAAGCTGACTCCCCGCCGGCGGCGCCGGATCCTGCGCGTCGTCGGCTACGTCCTGTTCGGCCTGGTGATCGTCGTGGTGGCGGCCGCCGCGGACTGGGGCCGCCTGTCCGACGCGTTCTTCCGGCGCGACATCGCCGGCAGCATGTTCCCCCAGGCGATCACGGTCGCGCTGCGTAACACGATCCTCTACACGGTGCTGGCGTTCGTGTTCGGCCTGACCGTCGGGCTCGTCCTCGCCCTGATGCGTCTGTCGTCGATCCTGCCGTACCGCTGGTTCGCCACCACCTACATCGAGTTGTTCCGCGGGCTGCCCGCGCTGCTCGTGCTCTTCATGGTCGGCTACGGCGTACCGCTGGCCTTCCCGGAGCGGGAGATACCCGGCGGCGTCTACGGGTCGGTCACCGTCGGGCTCGGCCTGACCGCCGCGGCCTACATGGCGGAGACCATCCGGGCCGGCATCCAGGCCGTGCCGAGGGGCCAGTTCGAGGCGGCTCGCACGCTCGGCATGTCGCACCCCCGCGCGATGATCTCGATCGTGCTGCCGCAGGCGTTCCGCATCGTCATCCCGCCGCTGACCAACGAGATCATCCTGCTGACCAAGGACACCTCCCTGGTGTACGTCCTCGGCGTCACCCCGACGACGATCGAGCTGACCAAGTTCGCCGGGGACACGCTGAACACGCGGGTCAACCCGACGCCGCTGGTGGTGGCGGGCCTGCTCTACCTGGTCATCACGCTGCCGCTGTCGCAGCTGGTCCGCGGGCTGGAGCGCCGCGCCGGAAGGGAGAGGTGACCGATGTCCACCATCGAGATCGCCGGCCTGCACAAGTCCTTCGGCGACCTGGAGGTGCTGCGCGGCATCGACCTCGCGGTGGAGCCCGGTGAGGTGGTCTGCGTGATCGGGCCGTCCGGCTCCGGCAAGTCCACCCTGCTGCGCTGCGTGAACCTTCTCGAGGAGCCGACCAGCGGTTCGATCCGCGTGGCCGGGGTCGAGGTCACCGACCCGGATTGCGACATCGACGCCGTACGCCGTGGGATCGGGATGGTTTTCCAGCAGTTCAACCTGTTCGGTCACCTGACCGTTGCGGAGAACGTCACGATCGCCCAGCGTCGGGTGCTCAAACGCGGCCGCGCCGAGGCGAGCCGGATCACCACGGCGAACCTCGACCGGGTCGGCCTGGGCGACAAGGCCGGCTCCTACCCGGCGCAGCTGTCCGGCGGTCAGCAGCAACGCGTCGCGATCGCCCGCGCGCTGGCGATGGATCCGCAGCTGATGCTGTTCGACGAGCCGACCAGCGCGCTGGACCCGGAACTCGTCGGCGAGGTCCTCGCGGTCATGCGGGGTCTGGCCGCCGAGGGCATGACCATGCTGGTGGTCACCCACGAGATGGCCTTCGCCCGCGAGGTCGCCTCGCGCGTCGTCTTCATGGACGGCGGCGTGATCGTCGAACAGGGGCCGCCCGCCGAGGTGTTCGGCAGCCCGCGCGAGAGCCGCACGCGCGAGTTCCTGCATCGCGTGCTGGAACCGACCCGGGTCAGCGAGTCCGAGATCGGCGCGCACCTGACCGACTGAGCCGGCGGTCCGGCACGCCCTCAGCGGCTCGCCGCCTAGGGAACGGCGGTCGCGTCTGCCTCGGCTCGCTCGCTGAAGACCAGTGCCGAGTCCTCGCAGTCGACCATCACCACCTGGCCGGGGCGCAGCTCGTCCTGCAGGATGCGCTCGGCCAGGACGTCCTCGACCTCCCGCTGGACGGTGCGCCGCAGCGGTCGGGCGCCGAGCGACGGGTCGAAGCCCAGCGCCGCGAGGTGGCGGCGGGCCGCGGCGGTGACCTCGACGCCCATGCCGCGGTCGCGCAGCCTCAGGTCGATGCGGGCCAGCAGCACGTCGACGATCGCCAGCACGTCGGCCTCGGTCAGCCGCGGGAACACGACGGTGTCGTCGATGCGGTTGAGGAACTCGGGGCGGAAATGGCGCCGCAGCGCGTCGTGCACCTTGGCGGCCATCCGGTCCGGCGCGCCGCCGGCGGCCTGGAAGCCGAGCGAGAACGGGTTCGCGGCGTCGCGGGCGCCGAGGTTGGTGGTGAGGATCAGCACCGTGTTCCGGAAGTCCACGGTGCGGCCCTGACCATCGGTCAGCCGGCCGTCCTCCAGGATCTGCAGCAGTGCGCCGTACACGTCCGGGTGGGCCTTCTCGATCTCGTCGAACAGCACCACCGAGAACGGCTTCCGTCGCACCTTCTCGGTCAGCTGGCCACCCTCGTCGTACCCCACATACCCGGGAGGCGCGCCCACCAGACGCGACACCGTGTTCCGGTCGTGGAACTCCGACATGTCCAGGTGGATCAGCGCGTCCTCGGAGCCGAACAGGAACTCCGCCAGGGCCTTGGACAGCTCGGTCTTGCCGACGCCGGACGGGCCCGCGAAGACGAACGAGCCGGACGGCCGCCTCGGGTCCTTCAGCCCGGCCCGGGTGCGCCGGATCGCCCGCGCGACCGCCCGCACCGCCTCCTCCTGGCCGATGACCCGTTGGTGCAGCTCGTCCTCCATGCGCAACAGCCGCGACGTCTCCTTCTCGGTCAGCCGCTGCACCGGGATGCCCGTCCAGTTCGCCAGGACCTCGGCGATCTGCTCGCCGCCGATCCGGGCGTCGCCGCGCGGCCGGACGTGCGCCCACGCGCCGGCCTCGTCGATCAGGTCGATCGCCTTGTCGGGCAGGAACCGGTCGGCGACATACCGGCCGGCCAGGGTCACCGCGGTGGTGAGGGCGCCGTCGGTGTACGAGACGTGGTGGTGCTGCTCGTAGCGCTGCCGCAGGCCCTTGAGGATTTCGACGGCCTCGGCGGAGGTCGGTTCGTCGATCGGCACCGGCTGGAAGCGGCGGGCGAGGGCGGCGTCCTTCTCGAAGTACTTCCGGTATTCCGCCGTGGTGGTGGCGCCGATCGTCTGCAGCTCGCCGCGCGCCAGCAGAGGCTTCAGGAGCGAGGCCGCGTCGATCGCGCCCTCGGCCGCGCCCGCGCCCACCAACGTGTGGATCTCGTCGATGAACAGGATGATGTCGCCGCGCGTGCGGCATTCCTTGACGACCCTCTTGAGCCGCTCCTCGAAGTCGCCGCGGTACCGCGAGCCGGCCACCAGCGATCCCAGGTCCAGGGTGTACACGTGTTTGGCGCGCAGCGTCTCGGGCACCTCGCCGGCCGCGATGCGCCGGCACAGGCCCTCCACCACGGCGGTCTTGCCGACGCCGGGCTCACCGATCAGCACGGGGTTGTTCTTCGTACGGCAGGAGAGCACCACGATGATCCGATCGATCTCGCCGTCCCGGCCGATCACCGGGTCGAGGCCGCCGTCGCGGGCGCGCTGGGTGAGGTTCTCGCCGTACTGGTCGAGCACGGCCGAGGCGGCCGGCGGCGTGGCGGCCAGGGCGGGATGCCCGGACAACAACTGAAGGACCTTCTCCCGTACGGCGCGGGGGTCCGCACCCAAGGTGACCAGAATCTGAGCCGTCACGCCCGCACTGTCCCGGAGCAACCCGAGCAGGATGTGCTCGGGGCCGATGTAGCCGTGCCCCAGCTTGAGCGACTCGCGCAGCGCGAGTTCCAGGACGTTCTTGGCCCCCGGGGTGAACGGGACGTGCAGGCCGGGCTCCCCCGGGTCGGCGCCGGCGGACTCCGCCACGATCGCGCGGGCGGCCTCGAGCGTCACCCCCGCAGCGGTCAGGGCCTGCGCCGCCAGGCTCTCGCCCTCGCTGATCAGACCGAGCAGCAGGTGCTCGGTGGCGATGTCGTGGTGTTGGAGGAGCCGGCCCTCTTCCTGGGCCAGGACGACGACCCGGCGAGCCTGATCGGTGAACCGTTCGAACACGACACTCACGTCCTCGCGGCAAGGCCCCACGCACCCCACCCGGTCGGCGCACGCGGGCGCGTAACGGTGGTGTGCGCTGAGTCAGAGCCTCTTGGCGTCGACGGGGGCCCGCGTGGGGGGCCCGAACGCTCGTGCAGGCGCGGCTGCCCCCTCAACGTACAACGGGGAACCTACGATGGCCCAAGGGAGGGGCCGCCATGACTGAAGCCGAACGCCGCCGCCAGGCCAACGACCGTGCTCGCAGGCGTGCCATCCGGGCCCTCGCGGCCCAGATGGGAGTGCCTTATTCGGTCGCGGCGCGGTTGATCGCCGATCCGCACCGCGCGCTGATGTTCGCTCATCGCGAACAACGCCCGTTCCACGCCCGGGTGCGCGACACCCGGGATGCGGCTGCTCCCCCGCTGGGCCGCGCCGCCCACCTGGTGGCCCGCTTCCCGCGCCTGCACACCGCCGCGGGCCGGCTCTACGACGGCCGCGACCGGCAGACGGTCCTCGCGATGGTGTACGCCGTGGTGGCGCACGAGTCGCCGGGCCGGTTGCCGGCCGCCGAGGAGCTGGCCTGGGTGGCCGAGCTGGGCGAGGAGACGGCGGTCGACATCACGTGCGCGGCCCTGGACCGCGCCGCCCGGCTGCTGCTCGACGACGACCACTGGCGGCTGTGGGCCCGCGTCGAGGCCGCCCTCGACGCGGGCGACCCGCGCGGCGAGGTGGCGATCACCCTGGGGCATGAACTTCGTACGGTGAGCCTGCGAGGCTCGCTGCCGGGTGCCCGGCACACCCTGGACGCGGTGCTGCTCGGGGCACACCGGCTCAAGGCGCCCGGGACGCGGATCAGCCTCGGCGGCCGGACGGCGACCGTGGTGGGGGCACGCTGGCCGGAGAGCGGGCCGCCGACGGCGTACGAGGTGCGGCTCGACGGTGACCCCCGGGTCCATCTGGTGGATCTCGGCCAGCAGCAGCCGGCGAGTGTCTGACCGCCGCCCGGCCCGGCCCGGTCAGCGGCCGGCGGGGCCGGGCCGCGCGTGCCGGGCGAAGAAGCGAACCAGCTCGGCGGACGCGTCCGGGCCCAGCGGGTCGGTGTAGCTGCCGGCCGGCCCGCCGCCCGACCAGGCGTGCGCGGCGCCGTGGACGGTCCACTGCTCGGCCACGGGCTTGCCGTCGTCGTCGAGGTACGTCGTCGTCGTGTATCGGTGGCCGCCGGGGACCTGGTGCGTGGTGACGACCGGCGGGCGGCCGGTGGCCGGGGTGCCGGCGCGGACCAGACAATCGGCGTTCACCGGGTCGACGGTCGGGTCGGCGTCGCCGTGGAAGACGATCAGGGGCACCGACGTGGCGACCGGACGGGCCACGCCGGCCTGCATCGCGGCGAACGCCGACGGGATGTCGTGCGCGGCGCCGGCGGCCAGGCCGGAGTGGACACCGACCGCGGTGACCACGTCGGGGTAGGCGGCGGCGACCACGGCCGCCATGGCACCGCCCGCGGAGAAGCCGGCCAGGCCGACGCTGCGCGGATCGACCGCGTACGTCCGCGCGACCTCGGCGGTGATCCCGGCGATGATCGCCGGCTCGCCGCTGCCCCGGCGCTGGTCGTCCGGCTGGAACCAGTTCCAGTACCCCATCGGGTTGGCGGTGCGGGACTGCTCCGGGTAGGCGACCAGGAACGTGTGCCGCTCGGCGAGGTCGTTCATGCCGGTGCCGGCCGCGAAGTCGTCGGCGTTCTGGGTGCCGCCGTGCAGCATGACCACCAGCGGGACCGGCTCACCGGCATACCCGGTGGGAACATAGATCTTGTACGCCCGTTCGCCCCACCCGCTGCGGTGGGTGCGATCGAGGAACTGGCCGGGCGCGGTCGAGGCCGGCCGGTGGGAGACGCCGAGCCGCGGCGAGGGCGCCGACCGTACGGGAAACTCCGGCAGTTTCGTCCGGGCCGGGCCATGCCGGCCCGGGTTCAGCAGGGCCATCGCCTCCTCGAGCCGTCCCTGCCTGGTCAAGCGCGTCGCTTCCGCCATGCGGGTCAACCGGTGCTGATTCATGGGGGTCCTCTCGGAGGAAACCATCCGCATCAGACGATGCGCGATGCGATCGCGGCCTTGACCGCGGGACTCGCCCGGAACGCGCCCAGCACTTCGATCTCCTCGATCGTCTGCGCGGCCAGTTCCGGTGGTACGTCATCGGCGATCACGGCCAGCCCGAGCACCCGGATCCGCACGGTCTCGCCGGCCGCCCGTATCTGCTCCAGGTCGGCACGGCTGAAGTGCTGAATCCCGAGGACCAGGGTCCGCCGGGTGACTGTGCGCTCGATCGCCGCCGCCTGGGTGGCGAGCTGAACGCGAATGGCGGTCCGGATGAAGTCGGTGCGGTTGCTGTAGAACCCTTCGCGCACCAGCAGATCGATCTGCCCGAGATCGACCGGACTCATGTTGATCGTGATCTTCTCCGACCGATCGAGATCGCTCACGAAGCCGTCCACCATCCTCTCACCATCCACATGGATGGTGACACGCTTCTCGCCCGGCCGCAATCGCCGCCATGCTCAGCAGTAGAGGAAGGGCTCACCCCGGCGCCTTCGGCGGCCGGACGGGAACGAGTCGGGCCGGATCCACGTCAGCCGGTGCGCGCAGGGCGCCAGGCGGCGTTCCGGAGCAGGCGCAGGCCGTTGAGACCGACGATGACGGTGGAGCCTTCATGGCCGGCGACGCCCAGCGGCAGCGGGAGGTGGCCGAGCAGGTCCCAGCCGACGAGGACGGCGATGAACGCGGCAGCGATGATCAGATTGGCACTGACCAGTCGACGGGCGCGACGGGACAGATGGATGACGGCGGGGATGGTGATCAGGTCGTCGCGGACGATGACGGCGTCGGCGGTCGCGACGGTCAGGTCAGCCCCGGAGCGGCCCAGGGCGATGCCGGTGTGGGCGGCGGCGAGCGCGGGTGCGTCGTTGACGCCGTCGCCGATCAAGAGCAACCGATGCCCGGCGGCGGTCTGCTCCCGGACCCGGTCGACCTTCTGCTCGGGGAGCAGCCCGGCGTGAACCTCAGGGATGTTGGCGTCGGCTGCGACCCGGGCGGCAGCCGTGGCGTTGTCGCCGGTCAGCAGGATTGGCGGGGCCGCCGTCGAGTCGGCGAGCGCGGTCACGGTGGATCGCGCGTCGGGCCGGAGGCGATCGGTGAGGCCGAGCACCCCGGCGGGTTCGTCATCGATGACCACCAGCACCACGGTCTCCCCGTCGCGTTCAAGCGCGGCGACGGCCTCCCGTGCGTGCCGATGGTTCATGGTGGACGTCGCGATGCCGAGCAGCCGGTGCGGATTTCCGATCCGGACGGTGCGGCCGTCGATGACGGCGGTGACGCCGTGACCCGGCGCTGAGGTGAAGGACGCGGCGGGCAGCAGGGTCAGCCGGCGGTCGCGAGCGGCGACGACGACGGCCCGCGCCAGCGGATGTTCCGACGAGTCCTCGGCCGACGCGGCGAGGGCGAGCAGCCGCTGCTCGTCGATCTCGGTGCCGGGCAGGGGTCGAAGGGTGGTCAGGTGTGGCCGGCCTTCGGTGAGGGTGCCGGTCTTGTCGAAGGCGACCCGCGTGATGGCGCCGAGTCGTTCCATGACAACCGACGATGTGACCAGCACGCCGTGGCGGCCGGCGTTGGCGATCGCGGACAGCAGCGGCGGCATGGTTGCCAGGACCACGGCGCAGGGCGATGCCACGATCATGAAAGTCATCGCGCGCAGCAGGGTTGGTTGCAGCGGCGAGCCGACGGCGAGGGGGATGGCGAACAGGGCGACCGTGGCGATGACCATGCCGATCGAGTAGCGCTGTTCGACCTTCTCGATGAACAGCTGGGTCTTGGCCTTGGTGGCGCCGGCCTGTTCGACGAGCGCGACGATGCGGGCGACGACGCTGTCGGCGGCGGGCCGGGTGACCCGGATGTGCAGGACGCCGGTGCCGTTGACGGTGCCGGCGAAGACCTCGTCACCGGGTAGTTTGCCGGCGGGCAGGGGCTCGCCGGTGATACTGGCCTGGTCGACCTCGCTGGCACCTTCCAGCACGAGGCCGTCGGCGCCGACCCGTTCGCCGGGCCGCACCAGGATCACGTCGTCGACCTGGAGGTCGGCGGTCGCGACGGTTTCCTCCCCGTCAGGGACGAGGCGGTGGGCGTGCTCGGGCGCGAGGTCGAGCAGACGGCGCACGGAGTCCTCGGTGCGACGGATCGCGACCGCCTCCAGGGCGCCGGAGGTGGCGAAGATGACGATCAGCAGGGCCCCGTCGAGGACCTGACCGATTGCTGCCGCCCCGATCGCCGCCACCACCATCAGCAGATCCACGTCCAGGCGGCGGTGGCGTAGCGCATGCCAGCCGGCCCGGCCTGGCTCCAAACCGCCGGTGGCGTAGCACGCCAGGTAGAGCGCCCACCACGCCGGGGACGGCGCGCCGAGCATCTGAGCGCCGAGGCCCGCGGCGAAAAGCGCGGTTGCGGCGCTTGCCCAGCGCACCTCCGGGACGGACCACCACCACGTGCCACGTCGCGCCCGGAGAGCCCCGGCCGAGGTCTACTGGCCCGGCAGCACCCGGCGCAGCACTCCCTTGATCGTCGCTCCGGTGCGGTAGGACTGGACGAGGTAGGAGCCGCAGGCGATGTTGGCCGCCGCCAGTGCCGGCACCAGGTACTGGGTCACCCGCTGCCGCCGCTGCCATCGAGCGAGCTCAGGTGGCGTCTGCGCAGTCGGCTGGGTGGCGTCCTGCACCTCCAGCTTCTCGCCGCGGGATTCCATCTCCTCGGCCAGCTTGCCGATCCGGTTACCGCAGAACGCCGCGTACGCCGTGGCCGCCGCACCGGTAACGGCGAATCCCGCCTTGAGGGCGCCGATCGTGCCGAACCGTTTCTGCAGGGCGATCCGCCGGCCGCCGACCCGGGTCAGTTGCAATCCCGCCGTTAGGGTCGCGCCTATGCCGGCCCACTGTGCGGGTGCGTACCGGTTCCAGGCGGACGACGCCACGCGGATCCGATCGATGCCCTGCTGGAGGTCTGCTCCGGACTTGTTCACCCCGGCAACGCCCATCACCGTGCCGCCGAACCACAACGCCGAGCCGAGGTCGTGGACCGCCTGCGCCACCGGGTGGCTGTCAGTCTGAGTCATCTTCGTTCCCGTTCCGGTCGGTCTCTGAGATGAGCTGCCTACCCGCTGGAACGGTCAGCTAACGGGGTGATGCCGCTACACAGCAACCGCCCCAGGATCGCGCCGTCACATCACGTGCGGGACGTCCAGGTGGCGGTGCGTCACCGCGTACGGGAAGTACATGCGTACGGTGGTTCGCCCGCCACGGGTCCGGGTGAGCAGCACGTCGGCGAGCTGGCGGGCCACCCACAACCCGGCCGAGTCGGCGGGACTGGTCGGCGGGCGGTATCCGGCGTCGGCCGGGATCGGGCGGCCCCCGTGGTCGTCGACCTGGACGATCAGGGTCGCGTCCTGATACCAGGCGCGGACCCGCACCGGAGGCCGGCCGTGATGCATGCCGTTGGTGATCACTTCGCTGGCCGCCGCGACGACCTGCCGGACCGCGGCGGGCACGAAGTGGTGCAACGCGGCCCACCGGGCGACGACGGCGCGGCAGGCGGCCACCTCGTAGAGCTGCGAGACGGTGTAATCGACGTCGGTGACCGGTGGCGCCGCCGTCATGGCCGGCTGGTTCTGCTCGCAGAGATAGTCGTCGGGCGGGACGAACCCGGGGTTGTCCACGACGCCGCGCGCGGTCCACTCCTGCGGGTGGATCTTGCGAACCTCGTCGATGATCGGGGGCGCATGGTGGTCGCTGTTCCAGATGCAGGTGATCGGGCAGCCGTAGCCGGCGAACATGCCGTTGACCATCGACTCGTAGCTGAGATACGCGGCGGCCCGGTTGACCGGCGCCCGCGGGTCGGCGACCAGATCGGGTTCGGCGATGACGTGGACCATGCGCCGCTGCGCGTGTTGTTCTCGCACGTACCGCAGAAATCGGGAATAGGTGAAGCCGAGCCGCTGGTAGAAGCGGTCCCTCGGGACCCATTGCAGAACGTCGGCGTCCGGGCCCAGCCCGTCCCGGACGACCGCGGTGGTCCGGGCGCCGACCACCATCAGCACGGCCTCCTCCGCGGCGATCTTGCGCCGCAGCCGTGGCACGAGCAGACGCTCGATGGAGTTCTCGGCGTCGACGATGAGTGCGCAATGATCGAGGCGCCCACGCCGGCGATGGTTGCTCGAGGTGTTCACCGCAGGCTCCCTGGGCTGTCATGATCGTCCGGATTCAGCACCACGCCGGGCAGCTCACGCACACCGCACACGTCGAACGTCTCGATCACCGCCGGTGAGCAGAGCAGACGCATCACCGCGCCCGTGGTCACCGCGGCGTCACCGATGCGGGCGAACATCCGAAGGCCGGCGACATCGAGGAACGTGACCGCGCGGCAGTCCACGACGACGTCCCCGGCGCTCAGGAGCCCGCGGACGCGTTGCTCGATCACCGGCGCGGTCGCCGCATCGATCTCACCGGACACCGTGACACACCCGGCCGACCACCCCACCTCGCAGCCGGTCGAATCCTCCGAGCGCCGCTCCATAGACCACAACCGCCACCAAGATCGATCGACCACCGAATGCCGCCGCTGAGGCCAGAATCCGCCCCGGCCGGACGGCCCGCAACCCGCTGACACGAAAGGGGAGGCCGCATCCGGCGGGCGCGTGGCCCTCAGGCCGGGTCGAGGCGCATGGTGGTGGACGTCGCCGGCGGGCGGATCATTGCTTCCGTGTACGGCGAGGTTCCGTACTTGCGCTGGTAGGCCTGGTCGATCCGGGCGTTGACATCGGGTTCGCCGGCGGCGGTGAACCGGACCTCGTGCTCCTGCCCGTCCGCGACGACCGAGCCGGTGCCGTGCCGGCGCGCCCGCCGGTACCAGAGGCCGTTCTCGCCTTTCCAGGACCGCACGTACAGGTCGCCGTCGACGGCCACGACCCAGATCGGCGTGCGCACCTCCGGGCGGCCGGGCGCCGGCACGGCGACGACGACCTCCTCGGCGTCGGCGAGTTGCCGGGCGGTTGCGTTGTCCCATGCCATGACGGCCACCTTTCGAAGGACGTTCCCGGTGCGGACCTGCTCATGCCATCGTGCCGGATCCGGCCCCGAAGATCTCGAGGCACGGCCCAGCGGTCACGTCTTGCGGCCCAGCCGGCCGGCAGGCGCAGGCCGTCGTGGGCCGGGGTGCCGGGTTCCGCGCTGGAGGCGGTCAGGGTCAGGCACGGTGTGCGCGGGAGCGCGGACAGTCACAGAGCGAGTCCCCGTCCGGTCTTTACCGATGAGCCGACCTGACCATCTCGGCTCCGACCCGGCCCGTTCGCGCCGGTCGCCCTACGAAGCAGGGGACACATCATGATCGGTAACCGTATCCGCACCCGCTTGTCCGGCCGGCGGCCACGTGCCGCCGGGACGGCAGCTCTCGCCACGGTCGCTCTCGCCGGGTTGACCATCGGGGTGGCGTCAAGCGCTCAGGGCAACGAATCCGCGGCGGCGAAGCCCACCGTCGTGCTGGTGCACGGCGCGTGGGCCGACGCCTCGAACTGGCGAGGAGTCATCAGCCGGCTCCAGCACGACGGCTACAACGTCGCGGCGATTCCCAACCCGCTGCGTTCGCTGACGGGTGACGCCGCGTACGTCAAGTCCTACCTGCAGACGGTGAAGGGACCCATCGTTCTCGTCGGCCACTCCTACGGCGGCGCCGTGATCACGAATGCGGCCACCGGAGTCCCGAACGTCAAGGCTCTCGTCTACGTCAACGCCTTCGCGCCGGACAAGGGCGAGACGGCGACGGCTCTGGCCGGTCCGGACTCCGCGCTGTCGGTGAAGGATCCCACGACCATCTTCGACTTCGTCCCGGCGAAGCTGCCGCCGACCGCGACCACCGACCTGTACCTGAAGAAGTCGGCGGTCTTCACGTCGTTCGCGACCGGGCTGAGCGACAACGAGAAGGCCATCGTGGCCGCCTCCCAGCGGCCGGCCGCGTTCGGCGGGCTGAACGAGGCGTCCGGCGTCCCGGCGTGGCGGACGATCCCGTCCTGGTACGTCATCGGCGACGGCGACCGGATCATCCCGCCGACCGCGCAGCGCGCCATGGCGAAGCGGGCGGGTTCCACGATCACCGAGTACCACGCCGGGCACCTCGGTCTCATCTCCGACCCGCCGACCGTCACGCAGCAGATCCTGCGTGCCGCGACGGCGACCGTGCACTGATGATCCAAGGGATCGTGCGGTGCGGCCGATGCCCTTCCCGGGTCCTCCGGATCAGCTCAACGGACAGAGGCCGGAACCCGCTCGGGGGGCAGGTACGGCTCGAGCACGGTGTCGGCACACGGCCGGCGACGATCCGGGCGGTCACGGTCTCCGGATCCACCAGCGATCGGCCCGGCCGGGCGGGTTCGGCACCGATTCCTCGTAGTAGCTCAACGGCAACCGGGGCTGCTCGGCCGAGGCAACGGGGTGGGCCCGGCCGCCTCGGCGAGACCCACCAGCGACCCTACCGGCCGCGCACCCCGCACATGAGCACGTCAGGCGTCAGTGATCGGCCGGCGGCCGGTACAGGTCGCACTGGCGGCCACGCTGCGCCAGGGACGCCGTCCAGCCCACGCAGAGCCGCACGGGTGGTCTGACGCCACGGAACAGGTACGACGTCTGGATCCGGAAACCGGCTCGCCCCCGGCCACAGTGCCCGCCGAACGTGTGCCACTCGATGCCGTCCGCCGGTCCGCTTCGGGCCACCTGGATCACGGCACAGCGCACCGGGTCGTGCCCGACCAGGGTGGCGGCGATGCGGATAGGCGGCACCGGTCGCTCCGGGACGCTCATCACGTGGCGATAAGTGCCGTACCCGACGACACCGCCGGTCGCGAGCCGGAACGTCGTGGTGTCGGCGGCTGCGGGTGCCGCTGCGACACCCAGGCCGACGCCGGCGGCGACGAGACCACCGAGCGTCCGCAGAACAAGAGACCGCATGTCTGCTCCTTTGAAGAAGGCGGACGGCAACCCGTCCAGGCCGCCAAGAACAGAACGCGGCGGGGGGCCTTCTGGTCGCGATCAGACGGTGCCGGGGTCCGGCGAGATCGGGGACCGGGCCTCGTACCGTGCCCGATCCCCGGGGCGGGTCATCACCGCCGGCCGGCCTGGCGGACCATCGCGTCGGTCTCGGGGTCGGGCAGCAGCTCCCGGACCTCCTGCGCACAGCGGCAACTGACGGCGATCTTCGCAGCCCACGCCAGCGCCTCCTCCCGTGAGGCCACGTCGACGACCACGAACCCGCCGATGACCTCCTTCGTCTCCGGGTACGGCCCGTCGGTGACCATCCCGTCCGTGGCCACGACGCTGGCCCTCTGGCTCTCCAGTCCGGCGCCGAACACCCACACGCCGGCGTTCACGGCCTCCTGGACCACCGCGTGCGTGGCCTTGCCGACGTCGGGGATCTCCTCGTGGGGGATGTGGTCCATCCCGCCGTCGTTGAACGAGATCAGGTACCGCGTCATGCCATCACTCCCTCGTCCCGGCGGCCTCCTCCGGCCGCCTGTCACCTGCTCCACGAACGACCCGCCGGGAATCCGACGCTATGCCAAAAGATTTCTTGCCGGGCCGTCGGCGAAGGGATGACGGGTCGGTGCCGCGGTAAGACCGGTCCAGAGGGGTACACCCAGTTCCGGTGCATCCAGGTGCGCCCCGGCGAGCGAACCAGTGGGGGAACGTGTGGGCGAAGGGAGGTCGATGAGCTCCGACGACGAGCTCGCCGCGCGGTTACGCGACGGCGACGACAAGGCATTGCGCACGGCCTACGACCGGCATGGCGCCGCGGTGCTGTACCTGGCGCAGCGCCTGCTCGGCAACCGGGCCGACGCCGAGGACGTCACGCAGCTGACGTTCATGGCGGCATGGGCGGGGCGGGACGGCTACGACCCGCAACGCGGCACCGTACTGGGCTGGCTGCTGGGGATCGCGCGACGCAAGGCGGTGGACAGGCTGCGGTCGGCGGCGCGCGACGACCGGGTGACCGAGACCGTACGGGCTCAGGCCGCGCCACCGGCCGAGCCGGAGGTGCCCGAGCGGATCGTCGACCGGCTGATCGTCGCCGACGAGCTGGGCCGGTTGCCGGTGGAGCAACGTCGCACCTTGGAGCTGGCGTTCTTCGACGACCTCACCCATCCCCAGATAGCGGCCGTGACCGGGCTTCCGCTCGGTACGGTCAAGAGCCATATCCGGCGCGGAATGGCGAACCTGCGACGTCGTTGGGAGGTGGACGGTGCAGCATTTGGATCACGATCGGCTGGTTCTTCTCGCGCTCTCTGAGGAGCCGGAGACCACGGACGACGCCGAGCACATCGCCGAGTGCGCCGCCTGCCGGCACGACCTCGCGAGCCTGCGCCATGTCGCCGGCCTGGGCGCCGAGGGTCACGACCTGCGCGACCTGCCCGCACCGCCGGAGCGGATCTGGCGGGCGATCGAGGCGGACATCGCCGCGGAGGGGACACCGCCGGCCGCCGCGACGACGGTCGTCGATCTGGCCGAGCGGCGCGGACGGGCACGCCGGGTCCGGCCCCGCTGGTTGATGCCGGTGATCGCGGCGGCGGCCGCCGCGGTGGTGGCGGTGGCCGGCACGGTGGCGGTCGACCGGGTCGTGGACCGGGCCCCGAAGGAGCAGGTCACGGCGCGGGCGACGCTCACGCCGCTGGCGAGCGTCCCACCGGACGCGGGCGGCAGCGTCCGGGTGCTCTCCGACGGCGAGATGAAGATCGACGTCCGCAACCTGCCGCTGACCACCGGCTTCCACGAGGTGTGGCTGATCGACCCGGACGACCTCACCAAGATGGTGGCCGTCGGCAACCTGACCGACCGGTCCGACGCGGTGCTGCCGGTGCCACCGGGCACCGACCTGAACCGCTACCGCCTGGTGGACGTCAGCGACGAGCAGCACGACGGCGATGCCGCGCACTCCGGTCACAGCCTGCTCCGCGGAACTTTGACGTCCTGAGCGCATCCACGGCGTTGCCGGCGAGCGAAGTACGGGGTGGTGGGGGCAGTGGAGCCACCACCCCGTACTCGGAAAGGACGCACGAAGATGAGGATCACCCGACTGGGCAAGCGCGCCGCCGCCGTGACGACCGCCGCCCTCGTCGCTTCGGCCCTGGCCGCGGCGCCCGCCGACGCGCACGGCAAGACCAAGCCGCTGGGCACTCGCTCGCTCGCCACCGTCCTGACGGCCGACAAGAGCGGCTTCGACCACAACGGCCGCGACTACGACATCCTGACCGCGGCGGTCCTCGCCGTGCTGAAGGCCAAGCCGTCCAGTCCGGTCGGCGTGCTGGCCGACGGCAAGACGGCGCTCACCGCGTTCATCCCGAACGACCGCGCCTTCGAGATCCTGGTCGCGGACCTCCAGCACAGCAAGCGCCTGCCGAGCGAGAAGAAGGCGTTCACGGCCGTGGCCGGTCTGGGCATCGACACCGTCGAGACGGTCCTGCTCTACCACGTCGTGCCGGGTGCCACGATCGATCGCAAGGCGGCCCTGAAGTCCGACAACGCGCGCCTCAAGACGGCGGCCGGGTCGTCGGTGAAGGTCGACGTGTACGGCGGCTGGTGGAAGCGCGTCAAGCTCATCGACGCCGACCGCAACGACCGCAACCCGCGCGTGATCAAGTTCGACGTCAACAAGGGCAACCGCCAGATCGCCCACGGCATCGACCGCGTCCTGCGCCCGATCGACCTGCCCTGAGGGGCCGGCGGGCGGGCGCTCAGGGCACCGGGCGCCCGCCCGGCCGGGCCGGGAACGGGATCTGCGAGACTCGGTCACGGCCGGCCGGCATCCGCCACCGGGTAAGCCGCCCAGTCCCGAGGTCGCCGTCGCATGACCACCGTGGAGATATGCGTCAGCGACGTGCCCACCGCGCTGGCGGCGGAGGCCGCCGGGGCCGGCCGCCTGGAGCTGTGCGCCGACCTCGGCCAGGGCGGCACCACCCCCAGCCTCGGCACCGTGGAGGTCGCCCTGCGCACGCTCCGCCGCGCGGCGGTGCGCGTGATGGTGCGCCCGCGAGGCGGCGACTTCCGGGTGAGTGAGGCCGAGGAACAGGTCATGCTCGCCGACATCGCCGCGATCCGGGCGCTGCCGAACCCGTACGGCCGGGAAGTGGGTTTCGTTCTCGGCGCCCTGACCGCTTCGGCGCGGCTGGACCTGCGCGTGCTGAACCGCCTGATCGAGGCGGCCGGACCGCTGCCGGTGACCGTGCACAAGGCGTTCGACGAGGTGGACGACCAGCTGGCCGCGCTCGATCAGGTCATCGACCTCGGCGCCGACGCGGTCCTCACCTCGGGCGCGGCCTCCTCGGCGCTGGCGGGCGCCGAGCGGATCGCGGCGCTGCGGGACCGGGCCGCCGGCCGTCTGCGCGTGATAGCGGCCGGCGGCATCCGCTCGCACAACGTGCGGCAGGTGCTGGCCCGGACGAGAGCGGCGGAGATCCACCTGCGCGCCCCGATCCGGCAGCAGGGCCGCGAGGCGACCGACCCCGACGAGGTGCGCCGGGTGGTGGATCTCGCCGGGCGGCCCCGGTGATGATCAGGCGTCCGGGTGCCACCACGTGTCGAACGGGGTCACCGGAAGGGCGCGTTTGTGCCGGGTCGCGAGGTAGATCGACTCGACCTTCCCGGCCACCTCGGGGGTGACGTCGGCGCCCTCGAGGTAGTCGTCGATCTGCTGGTAGCTCAGTCCCAGCGCCACCTCGTCGGGCAGCGCGGGACGGTCGTCCTCGAGGTCGGCGGTGGGCACCTTCTCCCAGGCGCTGGCCGGGGCGCCCAGTTCCGCCAGCAACGCGGCGCCCTGACGCTTGGTCAGACCGCTCAGCGGGGTGACGTCCGCGCCGCCGTCGCCGTACTTGGTGAAGAACCCGGTGACCGCCTCGGCCGCGTGGTCCGTCCCGGCGACGAGCAGGTTGAGCTGCCCGGCCACCGCATACTGGATCACCATGCGTTCGCGCGCCTTGATGTTGCCGCGGACGAAATCGCGGAGCCCTGCCTCCTGCATGCCCCGCGCCGTCTCGGCCGCTACGACGTCCGCGCTGGGCTGGACGTTCACCGTGACGGAGCGGTCCGGCCGGATGAAGTCGAGGGCGGTCCGGGCGTCGTCCTCGTCGGCTTGCACGCCGTACGGAAGCCGAACCGCGACGAACGACGCCGCGCGCCCTTCCGCACGCAGTTCCTCGACCGCGAGCTGGCACAGACGGCCGGCGAGGGTGCTGTCCTGGCCGCCGCTGATCCCCAGCACATAACCCGCGGCCGGGGTCGACCGCAGGTAGTCCTTGAGAAAACCGACCCGCCGCCGGATCTCCGCCGCCGGCTCGATCACCGGCTGGACGCCGAGCTCGGCCACGATGCGTTGTCGTAGGTTCGCCATGCCCGCACTTTACTGATCTTTCAGTGCCCCGCGTGGCGTGCGGCGCGGTCTCCGCGCACTCCCCCGATCACCACCAGCAGAACCATCACCACCGCGCCGGCGGAGATCCAGGCCCGGCCGCGACCAGCACCACCCCGGCGATCACATCGACCTCCGCCCCTGCGAGCCGGCGCCTCGCCTCGATGCCCGGGCCAGCGCCAGGAATGCCCGAGCCGCCGGCGAGAGGGGCGCCGAGCCGCGCCAGACGAGCGCGATCCGCCGGTCGAGCCGCGGGGTGAGCGGGATGGTGACCACGTCGTGCCGTCCGGCCGGCACGCTCGCCGGGATCAACGCCGCCCCCACGCCCCTGGCGACCAGGTCGGCCAGCAGGGCCAGGTCGGTGGTCTCGGCCACGAACCGCGGCGTGAACCCGGCCCGGTCGCACTGCTGGTCGAGCACCGTGCGCAGACCGGTGCCGGGAACCAGGGAGGCGAGGTGGGTGCCGGCCAGCTCGGCGAACGAGATGGCCTCCCGGCCGGCCAGCCGATGACCCCGGGCGACCGCGACGACCAGGGGCTCGGCCGAGACCGGCTCGGCCTCGACGCCGGCCGGTGGGCGCCGGACGAGGCCGACGAACGCGGCGTCCAGACGACCGTTCGACACCGCGTCCAGCAGGGCGGCGGGTTCCTCCTCCAGCAGGGCCAGGCGCACGTCGGGATACCGCTGGTGGAAGTCCCCGATCAGCGTCGTGATCACCTCGTCCGGCTGCGCCTGGACGAGTCCGATCGACAGTTTCCCGGCGAGGAGCTTGCCCAGTGCCCGCACCGCGTCCCCCGCCCGCCCGGCGGACGCCAGCGTCGCCCGGGCGTGCGGCAGCAGCGTCTCGCCGGCGGCCGTCAGCGCCACCGCCCGGCTCGTGCGGCTGAACAGCGCTTCGCCCAGTTCGCGTTCCAGGCCCCGGATCTGCTGGCTCACCGCGGGCTGAGCGACGCGAAGGCGCACAGCGCCCCGGGTGAAGCTGCCCTCCTCGGCGACCGCCACGAAGTAGCGGAGCTGACGCAGTTCCACTGTCACCTCCATCGATAAGGATGTCTTATCAGAGCCAGCGCAACTTCGTCTTCGACTTATCGGCGGTCACCTTTGTACGGTCAGCTCATGACCACTTCCGACACATCGTCCCGGCCCTCCCGGGCAGCTCAGCTGGCCCGCCGGGTGACCACCACGCTTCTCGCCTGGATCGCGGCATACGCCGTCGTCAACGTCGTCGTGCTGCTGGGTGGTCCGGCCCTGGCCGCCACCTCGTCGGCGGTGCGGACACTGGTGATCAGTGGCACGCTCGTCATCCTGATGATCAACGTATTGATGCCGGTGATCGTCGGTGTGGTGGGGCGCCTGTTCGATCCGAAGGCTTTTCCCCGAGCGGCCACGACGACCCGTCATCGCGGCGATGATGACCTGGACGGTATGCGGTCCCCGGGCACGGTAACGATCTCCGCCGCGCCCGGGCGAGCGCGAAGGGCAGATCCGGCACGCGGCGGCGTGCTTCTCCGGGAGCGGTGATGAGCGGCGGCGAGCGTGTGATCGTCCGGGATCTGCTGATCGCGGCGGGCTACCCGGAGGACTGGGTGAGGGCGAAGGCGGCCCACGTCAGCCGGGTCTATTACCACCATCGCCGGCCCGGTCCGAAGGCGCCCAAGGACGGCGCGGGGATCGCCGTCTACGGCCCGGCGGACAGCGCGGGGCTGCTCGAGGTCGCGCGAGAACTCAGGGACGGCACCGGCGGCAGCGCGGCACGGGACGCCGAGGACATCTGCGACAACCCGCGTTGCTCGATGTGGCGGCAGGCTCACGGCGGACCCTGCGACGATTGACGTCCGGCGATCGGGTGGAGCGCTGGGCCGCCGGACCGGCCAGGCACGTCGGCACCACCCGGCCGGGAGGTGCGCCGGTCACGCACCGGCCCGGCCGGGTCCGCCCTCGTCCGCTCGACCCCGCGCCACCGCGTTCCCCCGGTCAGGCGGACAGGACCCGCTCCTTGCGTACGCCGTACGGCGGCTAACCCAGCGAAGCCAGAACCGGCTTGCCCGTGCGCTCGTAGGCGGCGTAGACCACCCCGGCGGGCGTGCTCCTGGTTTCGGTCATGCGCAGGCCGGCCGCCGCCGTGCCCGGCGCGAACAAACGCTTTCCTTCACCGAGGACCACCGGGAAGATCAGCAGACGGTACTCGTCGACCAGATCCGCTTGCTGCAGCGTACGGAGGAGGTCGCTGCTGCCCTGCACGAGGATCTCGCCGTCGGCTCGTTGCTTGAGATCGGCCACCGTCTCGGCGGCGTCGCCCACGAGAACCTCGGTGTTGCGCCAGCTCGCATCGATCGGGCTGCGCGTCGCGACGTACTTGGTCATGCTGTTGATCTTCTTCCCGCCCTCCTCGTCCGGCACGTTCGGCCAGTACGAGGCGAGAATGTCGTAGGACCGGCGGCCCAGCAGCAGACTGTCCGCGCGGTCGAACACCTGACCCATGATCTGTTCGAACCCCTCGTCGACGTGCGGCGTGAGCCACCCGCCGAACGCGAAGCCGCCGGAGTCGTCCTCGCCGGGGCCGCCGGGTCCCTGCATGACGCCGTCCAGCGACAGAAACGTGGAGACGACGAGCTTGCTTGCCATGTGCTGACTCCTGCATCGGGAGACGAAGTGGACTGCGGGAACGTACCGGCCGGCCGAACACCGGGCGCACACGCGCGGCACACGCCCGCACCGGACCGTTCACGCCGTCGTGGCCAGCACCATCTCCCGCTCGGCGCGGGCGGCCGCCGCGACCCCCGTGTCCGGGCTCGCCCCCATGATGCTCAGAGCGTCGTCCGCGCAGCTCATGGCCCGATCGGCATGGCCGGCCAGGCGCCACGCCCGGGCCAGGTAGGTCAGTGCCCACGCCTCGCCGAGCCGCGTGCCGGCCCGTTGCGCATGCGTCACCGCGTCCCGCAGGCTGGTCACCGCGTCGTACGGGCGGTCCAGCGCGAGGTACGCCTGGCCGATCTCCACGAGGGCGCCGCTGATCAGGTAGCCGTCCTCGACGGCCTCCCAGCGTTCCAGTGCCGTCCGCAGCGTGTCGATGGCCTCGTCGTTGCGGCCGAGCTGCCGGTACGCCCGGCCCAACGACACCTGGGCGAATCTCTCGCCGGCCGTGGCGCCGATCTGCCGGGCGATGGCCAGCTGTTCCCGCAGCCTCGCGATCGCCGGTTCCGGGCGGTGCTGCGTCAGATGAAGCGAACCGAGGTTGCCCAGGGCTCGCTGCTCGGCGAAGCGATCGCCGAGCTCCCGGCTCAGCGACAGTTCCGCCAGCAGGTGCACGGCAGCGTTGTCGAGATCATGGGCGATGATCAGTCCCAGGGCGAGGCCGTCGTGGGCGTACATCCGCAGGTGCGGTTCGCCCAGCCGCTCCGCCAGCTCGAGGACCTTGCGGTCGAGGTCGATGAGCTGCCGGCTGTGACCGCCCAGGATCAGGAACCAGTGCAGGTTCAGGGCCAGGACCATGCCCATCCGCTGCTGCCGCGGTCCGCCGGTCCACGCCTGCTCGATCATGGCGGTCATGTTCGGCCGCTCGCGCTCCAGCCAGGCCCGGGCGGATTCCTGACCGGGCAGGTCGGCGGGACGACGCCGCACCTCCGGCAGCGGGTAGTGAACCCGGTGCGGGTTGGCCTTGCGGGCCGCGGACCCGGCGGTGGCGATGTAGTGCTCCAGCGCCCGGGTGAAGGCGGCCGACCGGTCGGCCGGGGCGAGCTCGCCGGCCCGCTCGGCGGCGAACAGCCGGATCAGGTCGTGCATCCGGTACCGGCCGGGGTCGGCGGCCTCGACGAGGTGGGCGTCGCCCAGGCGGTCCAGCGACCGGCGCGCCCGGGACGGTGTCGCGTCGAGCAGCGCGGCCAGCAGGTCGGCGTCGGTGTCGGCGACTCCCGGTACCCCCAGCACGCAGAAGGCGCGGGCGGCCTCCCGGTCCGCCGGGTCACCGCTGTCGCGCAGCGCGGTCACGCTCACCCCGAGACTGCTGCGTACGGCGAGGTCGCCCGCGGAGAGCTCGGTGAGCCGATCCCGTTCGTCGGCCATCCGGCCGGCCAGGTGCCGCACGGTCCAGGCCGGCCGGGCCTTGAGGCGCGCCGCCGCCACGTGCAGCCCGAGAGGCAGCAGGCCGCACAGGCCGGCGAGATCCCGGCCGGCCTGCGGATCGGCCGCCATCCGCCCGTCGCCGAGCAGCCGGCGCAACATGTCGTGCGCGGCCGCCGGGTCGAGGGGTCCCAGGTGGACGTGGACCGAGCCGTCGAGTGCGGCCAGGTTCTCCCGGCTCGTCACCAGCACGGCCGACGAGCCTCCGCCCGGCAGCAGCGGCCGGACCTGACTCGCGCCGGCGGCGTTGTCGAGCAGGAACAGCAGTCGCCGCCCGGCCACGAGGCTGCGGAACAGGGCCGCCCCCTCGTCGGGGTCGGCCGGCACCGACTGACCGGGCACGCCGAGGGCACGCAACCAGCGGCCGAGTGCCTCGGTGGCGGTCAGCGGCTGCATCCCCGCCGTGGCGCCGCGCAGATCGAGGTAGAGCTGTCCGTCCGGGAAGGCGGCCGAGGCCGACGTGGCCGCTCGGACGGCGAGCGCGGACTTGCCCACGCCGGCCGCGCCGTGGATGACGACGATCGGGACGCGACCGGCGGAGACCCGGCCGGCCAGCAATGTGGTGACGTTTCTCAGCTCGGTGTCCCGCCCGACGAACGTGGCGATGTCGAGCGGCAGCTGACGCGGCGTCCGTACGAAATCGTCCGCGGGGGGCTCGGCGGCGGTGGGCGGCGAGGGCGACAGCCCGGGATCGCCGGAGAGGATGCGCCGCTGCAACGTCCGGACCCGGGGTGCCGGCTCGACGCCGAGTTCCTCGACCAGGCCGTCCCGCAGGCGTTGGTAGGCGGCCAGCGCCTCGTTCGGGCGGCCGTCGCGACACAGCGCGAGCATCAGCTGTTCGGTGAGCCTCTCCCGCAACGGGTGGCCGGCCGCGAACGACGCCAGGTCCTCGATCACCTCGGCGTGCCGGCCGGTCGCCAGGCACACGTCGGCCAGCTGCTCCAGCGCGGTGAGCCGGCGCTCCTGCCAGCGGCACACCGCCGCCGCCAGGTCGTCGGTGGTGGTGGGCACGTCCTCCAGGGCGGTCCCCCGCCACAGCGACAGCCCGGCCGTCAGGTGTCCGGCCGCCTCGGCCAGCCGCCCCGCGCGCCGCGCCGCCTCCGCGCGATCGAGCAGTGTCTCGAAGGCCAGCACGTCGAGGTCCTCGGCGGTGACCTCCACGGCGTACCCGTGGGGATGGATCCGCAGCGGAGCGGCCTCGGGGTCGGCCGGGCAGAGCAGCCGGCGCAGGGACGACACGTACGTGCTCAGGTTGGCCCGCGCCGACGCGGGAGGTTGCTCGCCCCAGAGGACGCGGATCAGCCGTTCCCGGCTCACGACGGTGTTGGCCCTGATCAGCAGGGCGACGAGGAGAAGCCGGTGCTTGCTCCGGGTGATCGGCAGCTGCTCGCCCGCCGCGGTGCGGACGACGAGCGGGCCCAGCAATCGAAACTGCACATGTCCTCCCGTACGGCGGCACACCGTCGTCCGCCCGCCGGACACCGTCAAGGTGAGGGTCGGGTCAAGGGTCCATAGTGGCTCCTCGATTATCGCCCGCGGGAGAAAGGCCTCGCTGCCCGCTGTGCTCGGCTCACCTGGTGGCCGCCGGCCCCGCGACGGGCTGCCGGCTGAGCCACTCGTCGAATCCGCTGGCCTCGACCGGCCGGGAGACGTAGTAGCCCTGGATGGCATGGCACCCGACGGCGTCCAGCTCGATCCACGTCGCACTGTCCTCGACGCCCTCGGCGATGACGTGCAGGCCGAGGTTGCGGCCCAGCTCGACGGTGGAGCGCACGATGACCGCGTCCCGCTCGTTGGTGGTCATGCTCGCGACGAACGAGCGGTCGATCTTCAGTTCGTGCACCGGCAGGTTCTTCAGGTACGCCATCGAGGAGTAACCGGTGCCGA
>NZ_CAKUCL010000015.1 GCF_934643405.1 uncultured Actinoplanes sp. | reverse complement strand
GGGCGGTCCGGTCGGGCGCGGGCGCGGCGGGCTGGTTCGTGGCTTCGGCCGCCGGCCGGGCATCCGTGCCGGTGCTGGTTGTGGTGGTGGTGACGGCCGGTGCGGTGGCGGTGGGTGCCGGCTGCGGCACGGCCGGGGACGGCTGCGGGTCGGCGGCCGGCGCGGTGGGGGCCGGGGTCGGGCGTTCGTCGCCCGGCATCGTCGGGGTAGCGGTCGTCCGGGCGAGCTGGGCGGCCAGGGACGGTGGGATCGGCTGTCCGGCCTGGGGAGCCGGTGACGGGGTGGCGGGCGCGGCCGGCGGGGCGTCCGGGGCCTGCGCGGGTGCCGGTGCCGGAGCGGGCGTCGTACCCGGTGCTTTCCCCCCTGCCGGGCCGCCGGCGGGCGCGACACCGGAGACGGACTTCGTGGCTTCGGGTGGGGTTTGCCTCGTTTCCGCGGCCACCGGTGCCGGCGGGGCGGTCACTCCGGGCTGGACGGCGGGTGGCACCGGAGCGGCGGGAGCGATGGTGAGGGCGGTCGGCTCGGCGCCGACACTGTCGGCCTCGGCCTCCGGGCCGGTCTCCGGCGCGGCCTCGTCGGTCGGCTCCGCCTTGACGGTCGCGTCCTTCGCCGTACGGTCGCTGGTCGTCGCCTCCGGACTCCGGGTCTCGCCGGTGGTGGTCTCGTTGGTGGGCCCGGCGCCGGCGCGGTGCTGATCGTCGGAGGCCCGACCCGTCACCCGATCGGCGTCCGCGCGTTCATCCGCCGCAGCCCGATCGGTGGCCGCGCGATCGGTGGCCGCCCGGTCCGCTGCGGCCCGGTCGGTGGCTGCCCGGTCGGTGGCTGCCCGGTCGGTGGCTGCCTGGTCGGTGGCGGCTCGGTCGGCTGTGGCCCGGTCGGCTGTGGCCCGGTCCGCTGCTGCCCGGTCGGTGGCCGCTCGGTTGGTGGCTGCCCGGTCGGTGGCTGCTCGGTTGGCTGCCGCGCGATCGGTGGCTGTGCGATTGGCAGCCGCTCGGTCTGCCGCCGCGCGATTCGCGGCCGCTCGGTCTGCCGCCGCACGCTGGGCCGCGGTGCGATCGCCGGCCCGCTGGTCCGCCGATCGCTCGTCCGCCTCATTCCGTTCCGCCGCCTTCTCGTCCTGCTCTCGTCCCGGCCGGCTCAGCTCGGCGGACAGCGCCGACCCGAACTCCTCCCCGCCCTCACCCCTCGGCCCGGTGGCGCGCCGGCCCGGCCCGGTCGCGACCCGGTCGGCACCCGTAACGGAACTGGGCACATTCATGCGGCTCTCCCTGCTCGGGTGAATGGTCGGCGGCCGGTCAGCCGCCGAGCGCGGCCAGGGCCTTGCGGACCTTCGGCACGTAGGCCTGCGTCTCGGAGTACGGCGGGATGCCCCCGTACCGGTGCACCGCCCCGCCGCCCGCGTTGTAGGCGGCCAGCGCCAGCGGCAGGGACTTGAACTCGCGCAGGTTGCGGGCCAGCAGCTTGGCGCCGCCGTTGATCGCCTGCTCCGGGTCGAACGCGTCGTGCACCCCGAGACCCCGCGCGGTGGACGGCATGAGCTGCATCAGACCCTGCGCGCCGACCTTGCTGACCGCGTTCGGGTTGTAGCCGGACTCCACCTTCGCGACCGCGGCGAGCAGCTTCGGCGAGACGCCGTACCTCTGGCCGGCCTTGACGAACAGATCCGCGTACGGGACGCCGGACAGGGACCCCCGGCCGTCCAGCCCGGCGGGGCGCACCGCAGCGGCGGCATTCTGGGCGGCGACGGCGCTGACGTCGGACACGACCCGGCGAATGTGCGTCGGCTGCTCGTACACCGACTGGATCTTGACGTGGTCGCCGGGCTTCGGCGCCGCGATCATCTTGTTGTTGCCCAGATAGATGGCGACGTGGTCGACCGGCCGGTCGAAGGCCAGGATGTCACCGGGCTTCGCCTCGGACAGGCTGGCGACCGGCCGGCCCGCCTCGGCCTGCTGACGGGACAGCCGAGGCAGCTGGATGCCCAGGTCGCCGTAGGCGCGCTGGACGAACGCCGAACAGTCCAAGCCGCGATCGGGGTCGGTGCTGCCGAAGACGTACGGCGTACCCAGGTATTTCTTCGCCGAGGTCACCACGTCGTCGCCGCTGACCTGGCTGTTCATGCCGACCGTGCGGGGACCGGTGGCGTCCGCCAGCATCGACGCGAAATCGGATCTGGTCGCCGCCGCCGTGCCGCCGGTGGTGGTGACCGGCGCCGGAGCGACCGGATTCAGGCCGAGCTGGCCCTTCAGCTCCTGGATGCGGTTGAGCACACCGCTGACGCCCATCATGCTCATGCCCGGCCCCCGGCGCCGCGAGCCTCGTTGCGGGCCTTGCTGGTCATCGACAGCTCGTCCAAGGCGGCCTGGTCCTTGCGCAGGTCATGGGTGCGCACCATCTCGGCGTGCCGCTCGGCCATCAGCTCCACCGCGCGGCGGCGCTTCGCGGCGTCGGCCAGCTCGGCCATCCGCTCCCGCTCCAGCGTCTCGGCGTCCTCGACCATGCGCTGCGCGCCCATCAGGCTGGCCGCGAGCGACTGCCGGGCGACCAAGGAGGCGACCATGGCACGGGCGGTGCCCTCGTTCGGCGCCTCGGCACCGACCAGGTCGAGCTTGCGGCGCTTGACCAGGGCCTGCGCGTCGCGGACCTCGGCGCGGGACTGGTTCACGGCGCCGCGGGCGGCGTCCTCCTGAGCCTTACGCGCGCGGAGCACGGGGCTGAGCCGGAAGAAGCGGTTCACGATGTCTGCCTCCTAGCGCAGGCGAGCGACCCTTCACCTATCCGCTTCGGCCCGGCCCCCGACTTGCTGAGTTGCTGCACCCGAGCTGCAACGGTGTCTGATGGCGTCGCTTCGCTCCGCGGCGATCGCCTTGTAACCGGTGAGATGGCAGGCGTTTTTCCGCCGCCCGCACACCCCGCAGGCGTCGGAAAAACGACTGCCATCTCACCGGCGGCGATCGCGGTCACCGGTCGATCCGGCGGGTGCAGGAGGGAGGGAGGGACGGAAGGAGGGAGGGAGGGAGGGGGGAGGGCGTCTTCCGGCGGCGGTCGCTGGGGTCAGGCGGCGGAGACTACGGCGTGGAGCTGGGCCCAGGCCTCCTCGGCGGTTACCCGCTCGTCCAGGCCCTGGCGGAGGAAGGCGGTGATGTACGGCCAGATGGCGGTGGCGCGGTCGGCGTCCGGGTTCGTGCCGGGGACGTACGCGCCGATCTCCACCAGCTCGCGCACCTCCCGGTGGGCCGCCATGAGCCGGCGCAGCTCGGTCGCGTCGGCCCGCTGCTGCGGCGTCGTGATCTTGTTGGCCACCCGGGAGATCGAGTCCAGCGCCTGGATGCTCGGGAAGTGCCCGGCGGTGGCCAGCTTGCGGTCCAGCACGATGTGCCCGTCCAGGATCGAGCGGGCCGCGTCGGCGATCGGCTCGTTGTGGTCGTCGCCCTCGACCAGCACGGTGTAGAGCCCGGTGATGCTGCCCCGCGCGCCCGGCCCGGCCCGCTCCAGCAACGAGGCGAGCATCGCGAAGACCGACGGCGGATATCCGCGGGTGGCCGGCGGCTCGCCGACCGACAGCCCGACCTCGCGCTGCGCCATGGCCGCACGGGTCACGCTGTCCATCATCAGCAGCACGTCCTGACCCTCGTCCCGGTAGTACTCGGCGATGCGGGTGGCGACCGCGCCGGCCCGCAGCCGGACCAGCGGCGGTGCGTCCGAGGTGGCGATCACGACGACGGACCGGGCCAGGCCTTCCTCACCGAGATCGTGCTCGATGAACTCCCGTACCTCCCGGCCGCGCTCACCCACCAGCGCCACCACGTTCAGCTCGGCCGACGTGCCGCGGGTGATCATGCTCATCAGGGTCGACTTGCCGACGCCGGAGCCGGCGAAGATGCCGATGCGCTGGCCGCGCCCGCACGGCACGAGCGTGTCCAGCACCCGCACGCCGAGCGGCATCGGCGCGTCGACCAGCTGCCGTTCCATGGCCGACGGCGGCGCCGCTTCGATCGACACCATCTCGCCGCGCAGCGGTGGCCCGCCGTCCATCGGCCGCCCGAGGCCGTCCAGGATGCGTCCCCGCAGGTCCGGCCCGACCGCGACGCGCAGCGGCCCGCCGGTGCTCTCCACCGGGGTGCCGGCGCCCAGCCCGGCGATCGGGCCCAGCGGCAGGCAGGACAGCTTGTCGCCCTCGATCGCGGCGACCTCGGCGAACACCGCGTCGTCGCCCTCACCCATCCGCACCAGGTCGCCGACGCGCGCCTCGAGC
This sequence comes from uncultured Actinoplanes sp., assembly GCF_934643405.1. Taxonomy (GTDB): domain Bacteria; phylum Actinomycetota; class Actinomycetes; order Mycobacteriales; family Micromonosporaceae; genus Actinoplanes. The sequence goes on along the minus strand of NZ_CAKUCL010000015.1, from coordinate 49,244 downwards.
CCGCTCACGGTGACCCGCAGACCGACCGCGCCGACCACCTTGCCGCGGGTCAGCGGCCGGGCCGCGGCGAGCGCCGCCCGCATCCGGTGCTGGAACACATCGGTCATCACGGTCTCCTAGAGCCGTAGTGCCTCGCGCGCGCGGGCCACCGCGGCCGCGACCGTCGCGTCGATCGTCGCGGTGCCGCTCTCCGCCACCGCGTCACCCGGACGCAGCGCCGGATCGGGCCGCAGGATCACCCGGCGGCCTTCGTAGTCGAAATCGGACTCGCCCTCGCCGATCAGCGTGCGATAGTCCTCGGGGTTCAGGCTGACGACGATGTTCCCGGCCTCCGGCGCCGCCGCCATGGCCCGCCGCAGCGCGTCCGCGGTCCGGCGCTGCGGGTCGTCCAGGCTGCGCCCGACGATCGCCTCGGCCAGCTCGAACGCGTGCACCAGCAGCACCTCCTGCAGCTCGGCGAAGGTCGGCATCAGCTGGGTCTCCAGCCCGGTGACCGCCCGGCCGAGCGCGTTGACCGCCTGCGCCAGGGCGGCCGCGCGGCGCTGTTCGTGCGCCTGCTCGGCTGCCCGGGCTCGTTCGGCCGCGGCCTCCGCGGCGACGGCCGCCTCCCGTTGCCCCTGGGCCCAGCCCTCGGCGTAGCCGGCGGTGCGGGCCTGTTTCTTGGCCCGTTCCACCGCCGCGTTGTCCTCCGGCACCCCCTCGCGCAGGTCGACGGCGAACCGGGCCGCCGCGGCGGTGTCCGCGGCCGTGCCGCGCAGCACCTGGTTGCGCTGCTCAGGCGATGAGCTCATCGGCCTCGCCGCCGCGCTGCACCTCGATCTGGCCCGAGTCCTCGAGCGAGCGGATCACCGAAACGATCTTCGCCTGGGCCTCCTCGACCATCTTGACCTTGACCGGGCCGAGCAGGTCGATCTCCTCGAGCAGGTTCTCCCGGCCGCGCTCGGACAGGTTGCGGGTGACCTTGTCGCGGACCGTGTCCGGCACACCCTTGAGCGCGGTGGCGAGGTCGGCCGGCTCGACCTGGCGCAGCACCAGCTGGACCGCGCGGTCCTCTAGGTTGACCACGTCCTCGAACATGAACATCCGCCGCCGGATCTCCTCGGCGAGCTCCGGGCTGCGGGCGTCCAGGGCTTCGAGGATCAACCGCTCGGTCGTACGGTCGGCGCGGTTGATGATGTCGACCAGCGGCCCGAGACCACCGACGGTGGACAGCTCGTCCGGCTGTAGGACGGTGGACAGCTTGCGCTGCAACGCCTGCTCGACCTGGCGGATGATCTCCGGTGAGGTGCGGTCCATGACCGCGATCCGGTGCGCGACCTCGGTCTGCACCTCGAGCGAGAGCCCGGCCAGGATCGAGGATGCGAGCGCCGAGGGGATGTGCGCCAGGACCAGGGCGATGGTCTGCGGGTGCTCGTACTGCACGTACGAAAGCAGTTGCCGTGGGTCGGCGTGGCTGAGGAAGTTGAACGGGATGTCGTTCATCGAGGCTTCGAGGCGGTCCAGTATCAACGCGGCGCGCTCCTTGCCGAGCGACGCCTCGAGCAGCTCACGGGCGTAGTCCATGCCACCGGACCCGGCGTAGCGGGTGGTCGCCATCGCGTAGAACTCGTCCATCACGTCGTCGACCTGGGTCGGATCGAGCTTGCCGAGCCGGGCGATCTCGGCCGAGATCATCTCGACCTCTTTCTCCGACATGTTGGCCATGATCTGCGCGGACTGCTCCTTGCCGAACTGAACCAGCATGATCGCGGCCTTGCGCACGCCCGTCATCGACATCGTGGTGAGCGCCGGTGTGCTCAACGCGTACTCCCTCAGCCCGTCGGCAAGTCTGTCCCCAGCGGAAACGGCGGAAACGGCGGCCGGCGGAAGCCGGCCGCCGTCCGATCAGCGCGTCGTGTCGGCGGCGAGCCAGCCGCGCAGAAGCACTGCCATCTCCTCAGGCTGATCTTTGACCATCTGCTCTATCTCGCGCTGGCGTTCTTCGCGAGCCTCACCGTTCGTGTCCTGGGCGCCACCGCCCCCGGCCTCCAGCATCTGCACCGGGATGGCCTGGTTCAGTTCGTTGAGCCGCTGCGCCTCGAGCGCGGCCTGCATGTCCTCCAGGTGCTTGCGCTCCTCGGGGGTCAGCGACTTGCGGCGCTTGCCGCGGCGGCTGGTGCGCCAGGCGAGGAAGAGCAGCATCAGGACGACGGCGGCGAGCGCACCGGTCTTGATCAGCGACATCTGCTTCGCGGACTTCGCGGCCGCGGCCTGCGCGGTGAGGGCGTTCTGGGCGGCCTGGGCCGCGCTCGTGTCGAACGGCATGGCGCTGACCGCGATGGTGTCGCCGCGGGTCGAGTCGATGCCGGCGGCCGCGCTGACCAGCTGCTGCACCTGGGCCGGGTCGACCGAGCCGGCGACGGTGCTGTCCAGCAGGACCGCGACGTTGAGCCTGCGGATGCTGCCCGGCGCGTTCTTGCGGACCTCCTGGGTCTCGTTGATCGCGTTGTTCCGCACGGTCTGGCTGTTCTCGTACTGGCCGGGGCCGCTGCTGCTGCCCGAGCCGCCGCTGTTGCAGCCGGGGCCGGAGATGTTGTCCGGGCCGAGGACACCGCCGGCACAGTTCTGCGAGCTGTTGTACGCCTCGCGGCTGTTGCTCTCGGACAGCGCCGGCACCGACGGGTCGGCGTTGTACGTCTTGCTCGTGGTCTGCGTCTGGTCGAAGTCCAGGTCGGCGGTCGTGGTCACCACGGCGTGCCCGGGGCCGACCACGCTGTCCAGCATGGTCTGCAGCGAGCTGTTCATCCGGTTCTGGAAGGCGACGGTCTGCGACTCGTTCCCGCTGTCCGATCCGGCGCCGACGGCCGCACCACCGCCGGTCGAGAGGATCTTGCCGTCCGCGCCGGCCACGGTGACCTGCGTGGGGTCGAGACCTTCGACGCTGGACGCGACCAGATGGACGATCGCCTGTACCTGCTGGCCGCTGAGCGGCGTGCTGGCGCTCGACGCCACCAGGACCGACGCGGTCGGCTTGTCCTGGTCGTCGGCGAAGACGTCCTTCTTCGGGATCACCAGGTGGACGGTGGCCGCCTCGACACCTTCGATCGACTTGATGGTGTTGCTGAGCTCGCCTTCCAGTGCCCGCTGGTAGTTCGTCTGCTGCATGAAGTCGCTGGTGGTGATGCCCTGCTTGTCGAGCAACGCGTAGCCGGTGCCGGCGTCGCCGGGCAGCCCCTCGCCGCTCAGCGACAGCCGCAGGTCGTTCACCTGATCCTGCGGCACCAGGACGGTCTGGCCGTCGTTCGCCAGTTCGTACTTGGCACCGGACTTCTGCAGCGACTCGACGATCGCGCTCGCGTCCTTCGTCGACAGGTTGTTGAACAGGATGGCGTACGACGGCTTCGACGCCCAGGTGGCAAAGAAGTAGCCACCGACGACGAGTGCGAGCACCGCCGCGATCGTGACGGCTTTCTGTCCCGGGGTGAAGGACCGGAACGTGTCCGTGATGCGGCGAACCGGGGCGGGAAGGCGGTCCGTCATCTCAGGCCTGCATCCTCATGATCTCTTGGAAGGCCTCCACGGCCTTGTTGCGGACGGCGAGCGTGAGCTGCAGGCCCAGGGACGCCTCGTTGGCCGCCATCGTGTACTGCGCCGGGTCCTGCAGCGTGCCGTCGGCGACCTGGGTGGCCAGGGTGCTGGCCTTGGTCTGCAGCCCCTGCACACTCTCCAGGCCGCGGGAGAGCATCCCGGCGAAACTCTCGTTCGGTCCCTGCGGCTCGGTGGAGGCGGCGGTGCCGGTCAGGGCCGCGGCGCTGCCGGCGCCGCTGACGCCCTCGAGCCCGGTCACACCGGAAAATCCGCTGATCGCGCTGATCGGAGAAGTCATGGCTCAGCTCACTTCCCGAGGTTGATAGCTGCGGTGTAGGACTCCTTGGCCCGGTCGACGACGGACAGGTTCGCCTGGTACGCGCGCTGCGCCATCATCATCTGCGCCATCTGCCCGCCGAGGTCGATGTCCGGCCGGCGGACGTAGCCCTTGTTGTCGGCCAGGGGGTTGTCCGGGTCGTAGGTCAGCACGCCCTGCGCGCTGCCGAAGGCCACACCGCCGACCTGCGCGCCGTTGCCGTCCGCCGCCTCCTGCGCGATGACGTACCGCGCCTGGAAGGCGTTCTCGGAGGTCCGGCTGACGTTGTCGATGTTCGCGATGTTGTCCGAGACGGCGTCCAGCCACTTGCGGTAGACCGTGACGCCGCTGCCGGCCACGCCGATCGCGTTGAACGTGCTCATCTAGGTCAGCTCCCCTTGATCGCGTCGCGCAGCATGCCGTACTTGCTGTCCAGAGCGCGGAGGGTCAGCTGGTAGCGCATCGTCGTGTCGATGTGCGACAGCGTCTCCTCGTCGAGGTTGACGTTGCTGCCGTTCAGGCGGGTCGGCTCGAGCGAGTTCTCCACGCTCGGCCTCATGCCCAGCGGCGACTGGCCCCGGCTGACGGCGCCGCGCAGCGCCTCCTCGAATTCGACCTTACGGGCCCGGTAGCCGGGGGTCTCGATGTTCGCGATGTTGTTGGCGATCGCGTTCTGCCGGGCGGCGAGGCCGGCGACCGAGACGCGCAGGGCGGACGTTGAGAGATCGTCGAACACAGCAGCTCCCTGGATAGTTCAAGGGCGCCGATCCTTGGCTGGTTCCGGAGCGGTCCGTCGCTCGTACCATGCAGTTCGGCCTGCTGGCCGCCGCGCTGAGAGCCAACAGGTTGCCGGGAGGTTGCACGCCGGCGGGTCCTACATCGCCCGGTCGACGTAGACGGGCCGTTTGACCGCCTCCCCCGTCTCGATGCGCGACGTCATGGCCATCTGCTGCCGGTTCGAGGTGAGCCGCTTGGCGATCTCCTGGGCCGCCTTCAGCTGGCGTGTCAGGATCTCGTCGGCCCGCGGCTTGAGTTCCAGCGGCAGTGCGCCGAGATCGGTCGGCGGCTGCCACAGGTCGGCCGGCGGCGTCTCGGCGTTGCGGTGCTCGTCGTCCAGCATGGCCTCGACCAGGGCCACGTCGAGCTCCAGCTCGTCGAGGGCCGCGGACCAGGCGCCGTGCCAGCCGGTCATGACGCTCGCCGTCAATCGGCGACCGCCGCGGCGGCCGCCTCTCGCCAGGCGTCACGCAGCGGCTCGAGCAACCCGCGGCAACTCGCGACCTTCGCGGCGTCCTGCGCCACGTTCGCACCGATCAGCTCGGTGAGGACGAAGCCGTACAGCGAGGCCAGACCGGGAGCACCCGCCCAGGCGTCCATGTCCAGCGTGGTGCGCAGCTCGAGCACGATCTCCTGAGCGTGGATCAGCAGCTCCGAGGAGCGTTCCCGGTCGCTCTCGCCGATCGCCTCCTCGGCCTGGGTGAGGTCGCGGATCAGGCGCTCGTAGAGCATCAGCAGGAGCTTGCCGGGCGAGGCCGTGCTGACGGAGTCCTGCAGGTAGCGATCACGCAGATGTGGAGAGGTCATCGGTCTCCTCGGTCGGACCCGGACGAGCCGGGCGGCGGCGGTCAGGAAAGCCCGGAGAGCTGGCCGGACAGCCAGCTGGACTGGTTCTTCAGCTTGCCCAGCGAGCTCTCCAGACCGGCGTACTGCTTCTGCAGGGCCTCCCGCCGGGCGGCGAGGCGGACGTCCCAGTCGCTGATCTGGTCGTTGAGCTTGTCGATGTCGTTCTTACGGCCGGTGATCACGGAGGTGATGCTGGCGGACTGCTTGCCGGCGATCGACTTGAGGGAATTGCCGAGCGCGATGCCCGCGCCCTGGATCCGGGTCGGGTCCGCGCTGTACGAGGCGGTGAATCTGCCGGCGTCGAAGGTGAGCTGGCCGTCCCGGTTGAGCTGGATACCGAGCTGGGCGAGGCTGCCGAAGTCGACGGTGCTGGTGGTGTTGGTCTTGCTGTCGGTCTTGGTGTACGTCAGCCCGGTGCTCACCGCGCTGAGAATGACCTGGCTGAGCTGACGGACCATGAAGTCACCGGTCAGCGGCGACGCCTGCTTGGTGCCCGGGTCGTACGCGGACTGCGTCGAGATCTCGGACAGGGTCGCGTTGGCCGCGTCCACCAGAGCCTGGAACTTGTCCGCGATGGCCGTGACGTCCGCCGTCGCGGTCACCGTGACGCCCGGCTCCTCCTTCGAGACCGTCATGGTGAGGCCGGGCATCACGTCGGTGAACGTGTTGGTGCTGCTGGTGACCTCGTAACCGCCGGCGCCCAGGGTGCCGACCTGGATCTTGGCGTCTTTGGCGGCCGCGGTGGCCGGGTTGGAACCACCCTTGCCCGCGCCCTCGAGACCGGAGATGGTGAAGGCGTTCGCGGTACCGCTCTTGGTGCTCACGAACTGCAGCACGCCCTCGGTGGCGGACGTCTTGACCACGTACGCGCGGATGCCGAGGTTGGCGTCGTTGACCGCCTTGGAGATGCCCTCGGCCGAGGCGTCCTCACTGATGTCGACCGACACGGGCGTGCCACTGCCGACCGTGATGCTCAGCGAGGGGGACGACGTCAGCTGGACCGAGGTTCCGCCCGGCTTCGGGTAGTTGGTGACGTCGGCCTTGCCGTCGTTGTTGACGTCCACCCGGGTGGTGACCGGCAGGGTCGTGGTCTGTGACGCGGCGACGGACTTGACGTCGAACGTGAGGCTGCCCGCCATGCTGCCGACCGAGCCGTTGGCGACGGCGGTGACCGACGCGGCCGTCGAGGCCGGCTTGATCGCCCGCCAGTTCGCGAGATCGGCCAGGTCGCCGGCCGCGGACTTCACGGCGGACAGCTTCGAGTTCACCGTCTGGTACGACTTCAGCGCGGTCTGAGCCGTCGCCACCTTGCTCTTCAGCCGGGTCTGTGGCGCCGCTTCCACCTGGATCAGCTGACTGATCATGGACGACGTGCTGAGGCCGCTGACGAGGCCGTCAACCGAGCTGGACACGTTGGCCTGCTTTCTGAGGTCGAGCGGAAACGAGCGGGGGCAGCCGGCAGAATTCGCCGGCTACCCCCTCTGATCGGTGCGAGATCGCAGGAAGTTAGCGCAGCAGCGACAGGACGTTCTGCGAGGCCTGGTTGGCCTGCGAGAGCATCGCCGTGCCGGCCTGCGTCAGGATCTGGCTGCGGGTGAAGCCGACCATCTCCTGCGCCATGTCGGTGTCGCGGATCCGCGACTCGGAGGCGGACAGGTTCTCCACCGACACGTTGAGGTTGTTGATGGTGTGCTCGAACCGGTTCTGGTACGCACCCAGGACGGCGCGCTGGCTCGACACGGTCTTGATCGCGCTGTCCAGCTTGTCCATCGCGGTCTGCGCGCCCGACGGGGTCGACGCCGTGGCCGGCGTGCGCAGGTCGAGACCGGTCAGACCGAGGCGGGTGGTGTCGACGCCGGCGATCGAGAAGCCGAGCGTCTCACCGGCGTTGGCCCCGATCTGGAAGACACCGCTGCTGGCCTTGGCGTTCGCCGTGACGGTGCCGGCGATGCCCAGGTCGGTCGGCGCGGTCGAGAAGCTGAAGCTCTTGGTGCCGGTGGCGTTGAAGGTGGTGCCGCTGCCGTCCGCCGCGACGGTGGCGCCGACGCTGAGCTCCGTTCCCTGCAGGCCGTTGGCCTTCAGGCCGGTGGCCAGCTGGGTGTTCACCTTGTCGGCCAGATCCTTCGCGCTCAGGCCGGTGGTCGAGGCGACGGTGACCGTGATCGGCGTGGTGAGGGTCTTGCCGTCGAACGAGTCGACGGTGAAGCTCACCGAGCTCGGAAGGGCGTTCTGCTTGGTGCCGGCCGACTGGAACGCGGTACCGAAGTTGCCGTCCAGCAGCTTCGACTTGCCGAACGCGGTGGTGCTGCCGATCCGGTCGATCTCGGCGCTGAGCTGCTCGAACTCGGTCTGTGCGGCCTGCTTGGCGTCCGAGTCGAGCGACGCGTTGTTGGCCTGGACGGAGAGGTCGCGCATGCGCTGCAGCATGCTGGTGACCTCGTTGAGCGCGCCCTCAGCGGTCTGCACGACCGAGATGGCGTCCTGCGCGTTGCGCACCGCCACCTTGAGGCCGCCGACCTGGGCCCGCAGGCCCTCGGAGATCGACAGGCCGGCCGCGTCGTCGGCGGCCCGGTTGATCCGGTAACCGCTGGACAGCTTCTCCAGCGACTTCGACATCTGGTTGTCGGTCACCGAGAGGTTCCGGTAGGCGTTCTGCGCGGCGATGTTCTGGTTGATGCGGAGACCCATTGGTGTTTCCTCCCTGAGAGGGGTCAATCGGCCCGTCCGTGAGCCGTGGGCGATACGTCAGGCCGATCGGCGTTGATGCCGCCGGTCAGAAGCAGTCTCCGAAATTTCTTCGCGCTTTTCCGGCGAACACCCAGAAAGCCGAAACTGCCTGATCGGGGGAAATCCCTCAGCGGAGTGGGAGACGTGCCGACCTGTCCGAATGAGAGGGCATGTCGGCAGGGGCACGGCCCGACCAGAAGCGAGACGGAGGACCAGGGTGAGCCTGACCGACCTGGCCAGCGTCCTGTGGCGTTCACGTGAGCTGCTGGAGATGCTGCTGTTCAAGCTTGAGGAGGAGCAACTTCTCCTCGCGTCCAATCGCTCGCGCTGGCTCAGCCATGCCACCCGTGAGGTCGAGGTCGTGCTGGACCAGATCCGGCAGACCGAGGTCATCCGGGCCGCCTACTCGCAGGACGTCGCGGTCGAGCTCGGCCTGCCCGCGGAGGCGTCGCTCGGCGAGCTGGCCGACGCCGCACCCGCCCCCTGGTCCGACCTGCTGCACCAGCACCGCAAGGCGTTCCTGATGCTGACCTCCGAGATCAGTGCGCTGGCCGACGTGAACCGGGACCTGCTGACCGCCGGCCAGCGCGCTGCTCGCGAAACCATGCTCGCGTTCGCCGAAACTGTGGAAACCTACGGTCCGCAGGGCCAGACCGTATCCGGCGGCATTCGCCGCTCCAGCCTGGTGGATGAGGCGATCTGACATGGCTAGCTCGTTCGGCGGCATCAACACGGCTCTGACGTCCCTCTACGCGCAGCGTCGTGGACTGGACGTCACCGGCGAGAACATCGCGAACGCGAACACCGAGGGCTACTCCCGGCAGCGGGTGCGGATGAGCTCGATCACCACCAACGCGAACCCGGGCATCTACTCGGGCGCGGCCCAGGCGGGCGCCGGGGTGCAGGTCACCGGTGTCGAGCGCAGCCGCAACGAGTACATGGACGCGCGCAGCCGGGTCGAACACTCCAACTCGGCGTACCTGACCAGCCAGAAGGCCGCGTACGACCAGATCGAGAGCGTGCTGGCCGAGCCGAGCGACACCGCGCTCCAGGCGCGCCTGCACGACATGTGGGACTCGTGGAACGACGTCGCGAACAACTGGCAGGACCCGTCCACCCGGTCCACGCTGATCGAGCGCAGCCATACGGTGGCGGCGACGCTCAACGACACCTACGGCTCGCTCTCCAACCAGTTCGACGCGAACCGCTCGACCACCGGCGCCTACGTCGACCAGGTCAACACGCTGGCCAAGTCGATCGCCGAGATGAACCAGAAGATCGTGGTGGCGACGTCCTCCGGCGTCGCGGCCAACGAGCTGCGCGACACCCGCGACAACCAGGTCATGCGACTGTCCGAACTGGTCGGCGCGACGGCGCAGCCGAAGGAGAACGGCGCGGTCAACGTCTACATCGGAAACGCGACGCTGGTCAGCGACTTCACCACACGCAAGGTGGTGCTGGACGGCCCGGCCTCGCTCGACGGCATCACCCCGAGCGACCAGGTTTCTCTCAAGTGGACCGACACCGGCGACCGGGCCGCGGCGGGCGGCACGATGGGCGCGATGCTCGACACGATGAACAGTGTCCTGCCCGGCATCTCGACCCGGCTCGACGCGGTCGCGGCCGGTCTCACCAAGAAGATCAACGACGCGGTGCAGTCCGGCTTCGACATCAACGGCAACCCCGGGATCCAGTTCTTCGACGGGGACACCGCCAAGACCATCAAGGTCGTCATCGACGACCCGGCGATGGTCGGGTTCTCCCGGGGCAATCCGCTGACCGAGGAGAAGCTGGACAACGGGATCGCCGACGGGCTGGTCGACGACGCCGCCGCCGGCCGGGTGCCGGACCAGGACTACCAGGCGATGATCGGCCAGCTCGGCGTCGCGGCCCAGGCGGCCGGCCGGCGCAGCGAGATCCAGGACTCGGTCACCGACCAGGTGGACACGGCCCGGGACGCCGAGTCCGGCGTCAACCTCGACGAGGAGATGACCCACCTGCTGACCTATCAGCGCGGGTACGAGGCGGCGTCGCGGGTGCTCACCACGATCGACTCGATGCTCGACCAGCTGATCAACCGCACCGGCCTGGTCGGCCGATAAGCCCGAGGGGCATCGCATGACCATTCCCAGCAGGGTCACCGACGGCGGCATCACCAACCGGGTGCTCGGCGACCTGCAGCGTACACAGGCGCGCAGCCAGAGGATCACCACTCAGATCTCCAGCGGCAAGCTGCTCAGCCGGCCGTCGGACTCGCCGACCGGTACCGTCACGTCGCTCCAGCTGCGCGGCGAGGTGCGCTCCACCCAGCAGTACTCGCGCAACGCCGACGACGGCCTCGGCTGGCTCGGCACCATTCAGGACAAGCTCGGCGAGGCCTCGACTTCGATCTTGCGGGTACGGGACTTGACCGTTCAGGGCTTGAACACGTCGGTGAGCGACAAGGCGTCCCGCGAGGCTCTCGCCGCCGAGATCGACAACATCCGGGACAGCCTCATCGGCGCGGCGAACACCAAGTTCATGGGCCGGCCGGTCTTCGGCGGAACCACTCCCGGCGGTACGGCGTACGACTCCACCGGCAAGTTCCTCGGCAACGACGGTCAGACCACGCGGACGGTGGGCCCGAACGCGAAGGTCCGCATCGAGGCCAACGGCCCCGAGGCGTTCGGCGCGGAGGGGAGCCCCACACAGCTGTTCAGCGTGCTGTCCGAGATCTCCGCCCACATCCGCGACGGCGACTCCAGCAAGCTCGAGGCGGGCCTCACCCACTTGGATACCGCCCACGATCTCCTGAAATCCACTCTTTCGGACGTAGGCGCCCGATATAATCGGGTTACGCAGATGAAGCAGTCCGCGGAGGATCATCTGTTGTCCGTGTCGTCGCAGTTGTCCGATATCGAGGATGTCGACCTGCCCAAGGCGATCATGGAGCTGCAAATTCAGCAGACCTCGTATCAGGCCGCCCTGGCCGCCACGGCCAAGGTGATCCAGCCCTCGCTCATCGATTTCCTGAGGTGACCATGAGTACTCGCACCGCGACCCGACCGATTGAGGCCACCACGTCCGACCCGTCGCTGGGACTGCCGACCATCACGATGGCGGTTCCCATGCCGGGTTTCCCGGCACACCGGGAATTCGTCCTGGTGCGGCTCAACGACGACGGCCTGCTCTACGCCCTGACGTCCACCGAGGACCCGGAGCTGCGTTTCCTCGTCGCTCCGCCGGAGCCGTTCTTCCCGGACTACGCGCCGGAGATCGACAACGAGGTCTTCGCGACGCTGAACACGAAGGACCCGGACCGTCTCCTGCTGCTGACCGTCATCACGGCCGGTGTCAACGAGACCACCGCGAACCTGCTGGCGCCGATCGTCCTGGACCGGGACAGCATGCGCGCGATGCAGGTGGTGCTCAGCGGTTCCGGCCTGCCCGTGCGCGCCATCATGAACCGGGCCTACTGACGTTCCGTCGCCGGCGCGGTCGCGTCCCACCGCGACCGCGCCTGATCGCGATGCTGTCCGTCCAGGGGTGGAGGGGGCACCGACGATGCTGGTGCTGACCAGACGGGCCGGCGAGAGCGTGATGATCGGCAACGAAGTGGTCATCACCGTGCTCGAGGCCCGCGGAGACGTCATCCGGCTGGGAATCCAGGCGCCGCGCGACATCCAGGTCCATCGCGAAGAGGTCTATCGGGAGCTCCAGGCGTCCAACCGCGCCGCGGCCTCGCCGGCCGACGACGCGGTGCAGGCGGTGACCGAGATGGTGCAGCCGCCTACCGGATGACCAGCCCGCGCGCCCTCATGAAGGCGATCGGGCTGATCGCGTTCGCCGAGGTGGCCGGAGCGCCGGAGTGCACCTCGAAGTGCAGGTGCGGACCGGAGGACGAGCCGGACGTCCCGACGTGGCCGAGCAACTGTCCTTTCACGACGGTCTGCCCGACGGCCACGGGCGGGCGGCGGACCAGGTGGCAGTAGCGGGTGACGATGTCGCCGGCGTGCCGCACCTCGACGTACCAGCCGCAGCCCTGGAGCGTGCGGTTCCCGTCGGCGTCGCAGCTGCCCGCCGAGACGTTGCAGACGACCCGGATGACGGTGCCGGCCGCGGCCGCCTCGATCGGCGTGTTCCGGGCGGCGCCCAGGTCCACGCCGTCGTGTCCGGGCCGCTCGCCCGTGCGGAAGCCGCTGACCAGTCCGGCACCGACCGGAAGCTGCCACGCCCCGGCCGCCGGCGGGACCGGGACCGGTGCTGTCGCCGCCGTCGTGCAGGCCGGGATCGGGAAGGTCCCGCGCCGCACGTACGCGTCCGAGACGTACGAGTTGTTGGCCAGGCGCAACCAGACCTCGGTGGTCCGGACCGTGCCCGCGATCCGGTCGCCACCGGTCCGGCACATGATCCAGACCGTGCCCCCGTTGGCGACCGTGCCGATCCGCTCGCCGCCGGACGACGGCGTGCGCCGCATGTTCAGCGGGGTGCCGCCGGTCTGGGCGATGCCGGTGCCGGCCACCGTCGCGGCGGCCGAGGCGGGCGTGGTCCCGACGAGGCCGCCGGCCAGGACGGTTGCGACCGCCAGCGTGGCGAACGTCCGGCGGCGTCGAAGTCGGATCTGCACGTCTCCCTCTCCGGGCACGCGGTTGCGTGCGCTTTCACCCCAGCCTCCGGAGCGCGGGATGCACCCCCGGTGCGGGCGGGGCGCAGAACGGTTGCGGGGCGATGGTGCGAGCCGGTGCGGTCACTCCCGGTCCGCGCGGTCCGGCTCCGGCGACGCGCACCCGGACTGCACCGCCCGCAGACCGCGCCTGACAACGCCGTACCCGGATTCTCTTGGCAGGACGGGAAGAGCCCGTCGCCGTGATGCCGGGGAGCAAACGTGGGCGTTGAGCAGGAAACGGTCGTGGACGCGCTGGACCTGACGATGGACGCGCACGTGCACACCGGTTTCGCCGCGGGCCGGGACAGCGTCGGCGTCGTCGTCTCGGCCGCCGACCAGGCCGGGATCACCGCGCTCACCTTCGCCGACCAGGTCGGGCCGGACACCACCTGGCTGCCCGCGTACTTCGACGCCGTGCGCCGGGCCCAGCAGCGCACCGAGATCACCCTGCGGGTCGCCGCCGAGGTGGAGGTGGTCCGCCCGGATGGCTGGCTGGCCTGGCCGGCCGACCTCGGCCATCTCGAGGCGATCTCGGTCTCGGTCTCCCGCCTTCCGCTGGCCGGCGGCGTCCTCGGCTCCCGGGATGTGCGCGCGATGCTCGCCACCGGCGAACTGGCTGCGGAGCAGGTGGCCGAGGACCTGGTCAAGGCCACCATCCAGGGCGTCGAGCGGGCCTCCCGGTACGCGCCGGCGCAGCTCGCCCGTCCGCTCAGCCTGCTCGCCCAGGTGGGCCTGGACGACACCGCGCTGACCCCGGACCTGATCGAGGCGCTCGCCGCGGCCTGCCGCGAGACCGGCACCGTGGTGGAGATCAGCGAGGCGTGGCGCAGCCCGTCGCCCCGGGTCGTCGCGCTGCTGCGGGACGCTCGGGTGATGCTCGTGCCCGCGAGTGACGCCCGGTATGCGGCCGAGGTCGGCGCCTGGCAGTACGTGCGCCGCGTCTGACCGAAACCAAACGCGAGCAGTAATCACGTCCGTACGCTCGGTCATGCCAGCATTTGCCGTCCTGAGGGCATGGGAGAGATGCGATGAGCATGGTTCAACAGGCCATCGAGGTCAGTGCGCCGCTGCACACGGTGTACGAGCAACTCGCCGCGTTCGAGAACTACCCGCGGTTCATGACCGGGGTGGAGGAGGTCACCGCCACCGGGCTCGACCAGACCCACTGGATCATGAACCTCGACGGCAAGCGCCGCGAATTTGACGCGCAGATCACCGAACGGTCGGTGGACGAACGGGTCTCCTGGTCGACCATGGACGGCCCGCTGCTGGCCGAGACGATCACCGTGCGTCCGCTCGGCGAGACGAAGACGCAGGTGGTCGCGCAGCTCGAGGCCGATATTGCGTTCCTGATGCCGAGCGATCGGCACGGAGAGGCTTCGCTGACCAAGCGGCTCAAGTCCGACCTGGCGGCCTTCAAGGGCCTGGTGGAGAGCGGCCGGATGGGCGGCGTGAGCTCCAAGCAGCTCCCCTCGCCGGCCTCGGTCGCCGCCCGGGTCCGCGGCCGGGCGCCGCGGCCGGGCGCGGGCTGGGGGACGAGCGCCGCCGAGCAGAGCAACGCCAGCCCCGCGAACCTGCCGCGGCACAACCTCGGCACGAACGTCGACCTCACGACCGCGCCGGGGATCCACGACGCGCATGACCCGGACGACGTGCTGGCTCCGGGGCGCCGCGGCGCGGAGGCGGGGCCGGTCAGCGGGGGGTCGGTGGGGACTGCGCGGATGGGTGGTCGTGCCGATCGCGGTGACTCCTGGGGTGACGGGATGGTCAACGAAGAAGAGCGCGGGGGGTTTGGTCGTTGAGTGGGGGCTGTATTTGATGGCCTCGCTTCGCTCGGCTGGCACTGCGCCCCTTCAGGTCGGTGCCGAGGACGCCGAAAAACACCTTGGCTTCGCCTTGTGTTTTTCGGCGGCCTCGGCACCGACGGGGCGCAGTGCGGGTCGTGAGGTGAGTACGTGATTACAGAAAATTTGGGAGGGGAGAAGGCGGGGAGGCGGGGAGGGGCTTACGAGAGCGCGGGCTCCAGGGCGACGATCAAGGTGGCGCCTGGGGTTGCCTGCTCGTAGCGGACTGTGGCTCCGTTTGCCTCGGCCAAGTGGCGGACTATGAACAGGCCCAGGCCGGCTCCTCGCATGAAGCGGTCGAACAGGTGGGGTCGCAGGTCGTCGGGGATGCCGGGGCCGTGGTCGCGCACGCTCAGCTCGACCGTGTCGTTCTGCCGTGTGGCGCGGACGATCACCGGGGGGCTGCCGTAGGCGAGGGCGTTGGCTACCAGGTTCTGCACGATCGCCGTCAGGTGGCCCCGGTCGGCCAGGGCGGCCACGTTCTCGTCCATCTCGATGGTCACGTCGTTGCCGGCCACCGCCGAGCGGGCCACCTCGAGCAACGGCACGGGGGTGCGGCGGGCCGTCACCGAGCCGGTGTCCAGGCGGAACAACAGCTGCAGGTCGTTCATCATCTTGATCAGGCGCTGCGTGTTCCTGTCTATCTTCGTGGCGAGTTCCCGCCGGATGTCGTCCGGCAGGTCGTCCCAGTCCGCACGCAGCAGCTCGGCGAGGCTGGCGATCGAGCTGATCGGCTGCGCCACGTCGTGGGTGAGCATCGAGGTCAGGTCGTTCTTGAAGGCCAGCGCCGCCTCCAGCCGGGCGTTGGTCTCGCGCAGCCGGCTGTTGCCCTGCTCCAGCTCGGCGGCGTGCGAACTGAGCTCGTCCTCGTGGCGCTTGCGGTCCGCGATGTCGAAATAGGTCGCCACATAGGCCCGGGGCGACCCCTCGGCGTTGGGAACGGGCGCAACGGTGGCGAGCACCGGAACGACGGAGCCGTCCACCCGGGGCAGCAGCCAGTCGCCGCCGCCGGCCGGCGGGATCGGCGGCGGGTCCAGCCGGATCGGATCGGTCAGCCCGTGCCCGGTCAGCTCACGCCAGCGGCGATTCACGTCGATGACGTGGTAGTTGGCGTCCAGCACCATGACCGCCTCGTTCATCGACTGGAGCAGCGTGTCCGCGAACTCCCGGCGGTCCTGGAGCTCGCCGACGAGCCGGCGGTGCCGTTGGTCCGCGTCCCCGACCGTACGGACCAGATGGCCGGCCAGGGTGAGGACGCCCAGCGCCACCAGGATCGCGGCCGCGGCGTCCGGGTGCCGCCGCAGCGCGGCCACCGCGATCCCGGCCGCGCCCGCGGTGAGCAGGAGGGCGATGCCGTGCACGACCCGGCCGGCGACCCGACGGGGCACCGGCAGGACCTGCAGCAGCAGGGCGACTCCGGCCGGCACGAGCGCGGCCGCCGGATCGGAGAACACCCCGTCCGGCGGAACGCCCTGGGCGGACACGGGAACCGTCACGGCGCCGCAAACGGCGACGGCGACACCGGCGCACCCGACGGTCAGCCGGGAGAGCCGCCCCACGTCATGCGCCACGACCTGCACATAAGCCCCTCACTGGAGAAGCCGAGCATAACGCGACGAATACGTCTCAAGCGGTCACTTGCCCGCCCATGCGAACCCGTCCTCGAGGACGATTCGCCGGCCGACCCGCAGGATGTCGCCGTGCAGGCGGTTCGCGTGGTGGCCGCAGAACGCGAGCTCGCCGCCGCTGGTCAGGGTGACCTCGAGCTTCGCGGCCGCGCTGCAGCGGTCGCAGCGTTCGGCCAGCGTGGCAGCCGTGGTGATCTCGGGCGACAGCAGGCTGGTCATATCGCTCTCCTTGCTCGGTGGCCGCATGCCGCGGTCCTGACAGCGGGTAGATCGGTCCTGGCAGGGGCGCCCTTAGACTTCCCCCTCGATCTTCCGGGCCTCCCGCACTCCGCCGGAGGCGTTGCAACCCACGTGCAACCGAGCGGATCCCGGCGCGGTCGCGAGCCGTAGCCACCATTTCCCTTTGTCGCGTTCGGCATGCCTGTTCCCCCGGTGAAGTAGGCCGAACCACACCGAGGGAGGAATCCGCGTGCGCCGTGCCCTGACCATCGCAGCCGCCACCACCGGCCTGCTCGTCGCCCTGTCCGGTCCCGCTCTGGCCGGAACGCCGGCGGCCCTGCCCACCGGCCCGGTCCTCGGCGCCGGCACGGCCGGCGCCATCGGCGAGAGCTACATCGTGGTGCTGCGGGACGGCACGTCGCGCACCTCGCACCAGCTTCTGCGGCGGTACGGCGGACGTGTCGCCGACGATTACCAGGCTTCCGTACGGGGATTCCACGCGCGGATGACCGCCACCCAGGCCGCCCGCCTGGCCGCCGATCCGTCGGTCCGCTACGTGGAACAGGACGCCGTCGTGGAGGTGGCCGCGACCACCGCCGCCACCTGGGGACTGGACCGCATCGACCAGCGCGCCCTGCCGTTGTCGACGTCCTACACCGCGCCGTCCGCGGCCGGGGTCACGGCGTACGTGCTGGACAGTGGTCTGCGCACGACACACCAGCAGTTCGGTGGCCGGGCCTCGAACGGCGCCGACTTCATCGACCGCACCGTGACCGCGAACAACGACTGCAAGGGCCACGGCACGCACGTGGCCGGCACCATCGGCGGCAGGACCTACGGCGTCGCGAAGGACGTGAAGCTCGTCGGCGTACGGGTGCTCGACTGCAAGGGCAGCGGCCCGTACTCGGCCATCATCGCCGGCGTCGACTGGGTGACCGCGCACGCCGTCAAGCCGGCCGTCGCCAACATGAGCCTCGGCGGCACCACCAGCAAGGCGCTGGACGACGCGGTGAACCGGTCGATCGCCAAGGGCGTCACGTACGTGGTCGCGGCGGGCAACGACAACCGGGACGCGTGCGCGCAGTCCCCGGCCCGCACGCCGGCGGCCATCACGGTGGGCGCCACCGACAACACCGACACCCGGGCGTCCTTCTCGAACTGGGGGTCCTGTCTCGACCTGTTCGCGCCCGGTGCCCGGATCGTGTCGGCCGACTCCGCCTCGAACACCGGGACGAAGTCGATGAGCGGCACCTCGATGGCGAGCCCGCACGTGGCCGGCGCCGCCGCGCTGGTGCTCGCCGCTCACCCCACGTGGACACCGGCGCAGGTCCGGGACGAACTGGCCGGCCGAGCTTCCACGGGCGTACGCAGTGGGGGAAAGAGCTCGCCGGACCGCCTGCTCTACACCGGTTTCCTCACCGCGGCCGCCGGGGTCACATCGGCACGCTGATCCGGCAAAGCGCCGACTGAGCAACCTCGCGCCGATAGCGTGAATCGCAAGCCCGGCGGCACGACCACCCAGGAGGACTTATGTCGCAGGAGTCCGATTCCGAGACGCGCCCCACCGTCCTGGTCGTCGACGACGAGGAGGACCTGCGCGACATCATCCGCCGCATGCTCCAGCGCCGCGGCTTCGACACCCTCATCGCCGGGGACTCGCAGGAGGCGATCGCGGTCTGCCGCGACCATCCCGGTGAGATCGACATCCTGGTGACCGATCTCGGGCTGCCCGGGGTCTCCGGCGGTGAGCTGTCCCGGGCCGCCACCGAGCTGCGGCCCGGGATGCGCGTCGTCTACATCTCCGGGCTGCCGAAGGACCTGGCGGTCGCGGACGGGCAGATCGACGAGGATGCGCTGCTGGTGAAGAAGCCGTTCAGCAGTGAATCGTTGCTCGAGATACTCCGCTCGGTGGCCTAGCTTCCCGCGGAGGGCGCCCGCCGGGCGCCCTCCCGCCCATCTCAAAGTCCACTGTGGCCAGCCGGGATGGGCTCGGACGGCCACGGCACGGTCATCTCGCCGCGGCGCCAGCGGGCCGGGCCGTGAAGAACCGGCCAGCCCTCGTCGCGCATCCGGCCCACCGCGGCCAGCCACCGCTGCCGCGGACCGAACGGTGTGGCCTCGCTCTCCCACGCGCGGCCGAGCGCGGTCAGCAGCTCGTGCACCGGCTCACCGGCGACGTTGTGATGGATCAAGGCCTTGGGCAGCCGTTCCGCGAACGTCGCCGGATGATCCAGGTCGGGCAGGCGGGCCGAGAAAGTCAGGGTCTCCGGCCGGCCGTCGGCGACCACCGCCCAGGTCGCGATCCGGCCCAGCTCGTCGCACGTGCCCTCGATCAGCAACGCCCCGGTCGAGGTCATCTGCTGCCAGGCCGCGGCGACCTCCTCCTCGGCGTACTGCCGCAGCACGTTGAACGCGCGGACGACCACCGGGCGCAGGCCGGCCAGCTCGAAGCCGCCCCGGCGGAACTGCAGGAACGGAGGACTTTCGTACGGCTTGGCGTGCTCCACCCGTACGGGATCGATCTCCAGACCCACCACCGTGACGTCGGATCGCACGGACGCCGCCAGGCGGCCGCGAAGCTCCACCGCCGTGACCGGCGTCGCACCGTAACCCAGGTCGACGACGAGCGGATCCGCGGCTTCCCGAAGAAGATCGGCGCAGCGGTACGCGATGAAGTTGTCGACGCGACGCAGCCGGTTGGGATTGGTGGTCCCCCGGGTGATCGCGCCGACATGTCTCACTCAACTCTCCCGGTAGACCTTGTGCTGGGCCGCCTGGGCGATCGGGCGGACCACCAGGCGGTCGATGTTGACGTGCTGCGGCCGGGTCGCCGCGAACGCGATGATGTCGGCGATGTCGTCGGCCACCAGCGGCTCGCGGACACCCTGGTAGATGGAGTCCGCCTTGGTCGTGTCGCCGCCGAAGCGCTTCAGCGAGAACTCGTCCGTCCGCACCATGCCCGGGTCGATCTCGATGACCCGCACGGGCTTTCCGACGATCTCCAGCCGCAGTGTCCCGACCAGTGCCGTCTGGGCGTGCTTGGCCGCGACATAACCGCCACCACCCTCGTACGGCGTGAAGGCCGCCGTCGACCCGACCGTCACGATCGTGCCCGCGCCGCTCGCCTCCAACGCCGGCAGCAGGGCCTGCGTGACGCGCAGCGTGCCGAGCACGTTCACGTCGTACATCCATTGCCAGTCGTCGACCGCGCCGCTCGCAACCGGATCGAGACCGCCGCGGGCCCCGCCCGCGTTGTTGACCAGCAGCGTGAGCGGGCCGTCCAGCCCGGCCACCACCTCGGCCAGGTGCGCGACCGAGTCGTCCGAGGTGACGTCGGCCTCGACCGCGGTGGCCGCCGGTCCGATCTCCTTGACCAGGTCGTCCAGCCGGTCGACGCGGCGGGCCGCGGCCACCACGTGGAACCCCTCGGCGGCCAGCCGGCGGGCCGTCGCCGCGCCGATCCCACTCGATGCACCCGTCACCACTGCGATGTTCGCCATGACTCTCATCTTTCCCGATGACTTGAGTCACCCCCGCCCGCGGAGGTGTGGTTCAGAGCTTGCGCACGGGGAAGATTGACATCGACGTAACAGTGAGCGTTGCGTTTCGCCCCGCTTCGAGAGGAATAGTTGTGGTCGACTGGCCGACCCCCCGGCGCATCGCCACCCTTTCGGTTCACACTTCCCCGCTGGAACAACCGGGCACCGGCGACGCCGGCGGCATGAACGTCTACATCGTCGAGGTGTCGAAGCGGCTGGCCCGCCTCGGCGTCGAGGTGGAGATCTTCACCCGGGCCACCCGCAGCGACCTTCCCCAGGTCGTCGAGATGGCACCCGGCGTCCTGGTCCGGCACGTCACCGCCGGGCCATACGAGGGACTGTGCAAGGAAGAACTGCCGGCCCAGCTGTGCGCCTTCACCAACGGCGTGCTGCGCGCCGAGGCGGCCCACCCGCCCGGCCACTACGACCTGATCCACTCGCACTACTGGCTCTCCGGGCAGGTCGGCTGGCTGGCCCGGGAGCGCTGGGGCGTGCCACATGTGCACACCGCCCACACCCTCGCCAAGGTCAAGAACATGCTGATCGCCGACGGCGACCGGCCCGAGCCGAAGGCCCGCCTGATCGGCGAGGAGCAGGTGGTCGCGGAATCCGACCGGCTGTTCGCGAACACCCGGTGCGAGGCGCGCGACCTCGTCCACCACTACGACGCCGACCCGGCGCGCACCGTGGTGGTGCCGCCCGGCGTCGACCTCGACCGGTTCCGTCCGGGCCGCTCCGACCGCGCCCGTCTCGGCCTGCCGCCGACCGGCCCGATCATCGCCTTCGTCGGCCGGATCCAGCCGCTCAAGGCGCCCGACGTGCTGATCTCCGCGCTGGCCGTGCTCAAGGCCACCACCGGCCAGGACGCCACCCTGGTGATCTGCGGCGGCCCGAGCGGCAGCGGCCTGGAACGGCCGTCCGCGCTGATCGAGCTGGCCGCCTCGCTCGGCGTCACCGACTCGGTGATCTTCCTGCCCCCGCAGTGCGCCGACGACCTGGCCGCCCTCTACCGCAGCGCCGACCTGGTGGCCGTGCCGTCGCACAACGAGTCGTTCGGGCTGGTCGCCCTCGAGGCGCAGGCGTGCGGCACGCCGGTCGTCGCGGCCGCGGTCGGTGGCCTGGTCACCGCAGTGCAGGACGGGCTGAGCGGGGTGCTGGTCGACGGGCACGACCCGCGCGACTGGGCCCGCGTGTTCGCCAAACTGCTCGCCGCCCCCGGCCTGCGCGACCGGCTCTCGCTCGGTGCGGTCGCCCACGCCGCGAAGTTCTCCTGGGACCGTACGGCCGAGGGCCTGCTCCGGGTCTACCGTGATGCGGTGACCGAGCACCGTGCCCTGATCGCGTCCCGCCTGGAGAAGGCGTGCGCATGGTGACCGAACTGATCGAGCGCGTGCTCACCGACCGCGAGCTCGAGTGGGAGCCGACCGGCCCCGGGGCGTACGTGGTGACCCTGCCCGGCACGCACAAGCTCAAGACCGCGGTGAATCTGATCGCCGGCGAGCACGCGTTGCGCGTCGAGGCGTTCGTGATGCGCCACCCCGACGAGAATCGCGAGGAACTGTGGGCTTGGATGCTGCGGCACAACGCCCGGATGTACGGAGTCTCGTTCTCGATCGACGCGGCCGGTGACGTCTATCTGACCGGTCGCGTCTCGCTCAAGGGACTGGACGAGGACGAGCTTGATCGTTTGTTGGGCGCGGTTCTCACGTACGCCGACGAGTCGTTCGACACGATGCTCGAGATCGGTTTCGGATCGTCCATCCGGCGCGAGTGGGAATGGCGGGTCAAACGCGGGGAATCGCTGGCCAATCTGCAGGCCTTCAAGCACTTGGCCCCGCCCGCGTCCTGAACGCGCCCGTTCCCCATTTCGCGAATCGTGCCCCGGTTCGCCGAATGGAATGGGGGAGCCCGGATGTGGGACAGGTCATCCGCCGATCGGCCAGATGTCGGTGACTGTGACGGTCCAGACAGATGGCAGACAGCCAACTGTCTTGTAAGCCTTGACCGGCCCAACTAGCGTAATCAATGGACGCCGAACCGTTAGTTCGGGGAACTGGTTGGCCAGAGATGGCCACCGCGGTCGGCGTTTGGGGACGGGTGGCATATGCCGTTGGGGGACGGCGCGACCCGAGACCGGCGGTTAGTGCGGGCGACGCCTATGGGGATGGGCGTCGTCCGCCGCCGCCGGCGCGAGAGGTAGGGGCCGGGTGTCCGCGGAAAGCGCGGACCGGCCCCTCTCGTATGTTTGCCTGGGGGCCGAGCCCCCAGACCCCACGTTGCGGTGGTGACGGTTCGCGTGTCTCTTGCGCTGAGGGTGGCGTTCTCGCCTTCGGCGTTCCGCCCTAGCCTTCGGCGGTCTGGCTCGGCCTTCGCGTTGGGGTGTTCCGCCCTTGCCCGGCCTGCGGCGTTGAAGCGGTGCGGTGTGTTCTCTGCCTGCCGCAGGCATGTGCGGCGCGTGGGGCGGCTTCTGAGGTCACGTTGTGCGGCAGGGCACTGGGGTGACCAATCTCTTGGGGCGGATCGGGGGCGGGCTCGGCATATTTGGCTCGTGCGTAGACGGGAGCTGGCCGATGCGGCCGGCGCGGGAATGTTGGCGGCGATCACTGCTCTTGCCGAGCTTCGGCCGGGTGGGCGGATGGTTCGGGGGCGCAACGGCACGCTGCTGCTGATCAGTGGGGTGCGACTCGCCACCTTCAACGGGGTCTTCAGCGGCGGGCGGGAAGCGGATTCGACCGAGATCGACCGGCTTGCGAGGATTCTGGCGGCGGAAGGTCTGCCGTGGTCGATTCAGGTGCGCGGCGAGCCGACGGGCGAGGTGTTGGACGTTGCCGGGCGGTATGGGCGTCACCAGCGATTCGTTGAGCCGTTGATGGGCTGCCGGCGGGAGGAGGCGCGGTTCCGGGGGGCGGCGCGGGGCTCCGGCACGCTGGCTGTCCGGGTCGTCCGGTCGGACCAGCAGAAGGTGTACGCGGAGCTTCTGGGGGCCGGGTTCGAGGCGCCTGCGGACCCCTTCCACGATCTGATGTCCGGGCCGCTGCTGGACGCGCCCTGGGGCACGGCGTACCTGGGAGACGTTGATGGTGTTCCGGTCGGGGCCGGGTACGGGATCCGGATCGGGGACGAGATCGGCGTCTTCAACATCGCGGTCGTGCCGGAGTTCCGGGGGCGCGGATATGGACGGCTGATCACCGAGCGGGTGCTGGCCGACGGGTTCGCGGCGGGAGCGCGAAGCGCCTATCTGCAGCCGTCGGAGGCCGGACTGCCGCTCTACGAGTCGATGGGCTTCCGCACCCTGGAGAACTGGACCTACCTGGCCTGACCGGCAGGGGCAGGGGTGATGGTTGCGGTCTGGTCGCGCAGGTCGGCTGCCCGCCGTTCCCGGGCCGGCCCGGCGACCAGGTGCAGCACCGCTGCCAGCAGGCCGAGCGCGCCGACCACCAGCCAGAAGACGTCGCCGAGATGTTGCAGGCCGGCGCCGCCCAGCGACGGCGCCACGAACGACGCGGCCGGGAAGGTCAGGAAGAAGACCGCCTGGTAGCGGCCGCGCAGCGGGGGCGGTGCCAGCTCCGAGTTGATCTCGGCGTTGGGTGGGGCGGCCAGCATGCCGCCGATCGTCCAGACGGTCGCGGCGGCCAGGTACGCCCCCAGCGAGTCGGCAACGGCCACCAGTGCGAAGCCGGCGCCGTTGAGGAACAGCGCCACGGCCAGGGCCCGGTCCTTGCGGTGGTGGTCGAGCAGCCGGGGCACGAACAACTGCCCGACCACGATCAAGGCGCCGCCCAGGGCCGCCGTCACGCCGTACGCGGAAGGGGTCAGGCCGTCGTTGCGCATGGCGATCGGGACGATGGTGCCGGCCTGGGTGTAGATCAGCGCCTGCAGCAGGGTGAGACCGACGAAGACCAGGAAGACGCGGTCGGTCAGCGCGGTGGTCAAGCCGGCCGATCGGATGCGGGCGACCGGGCGGGCCAGCGTCTCCGGGACCTTCCAGGCGATCAGCAGGCCCGCGATGAGGGTGGAGCTCGCGTCGATCAGGAACAGGCCGGTGAAGCTCCACTCGGCGAGCACGCCGGCCACCAGCGAGGCGGCCGCCATGCCCAGGTTGAACGCCCAGAACTGCAGGTTGAAGGCGCGCGAGCGGCGGTCGGCGGGCACCACGTCGATGATCGCGGCGACGAAGGCGGGGCTGGGCGCGGACTGGACCAGGCCGAGCACCAGGCACAGTCCGGCGATCACCGGGAGGCTGCTGCTCACCGCGAGTCCGGTCAGCACGCCGGCGCAGATGAAGTGGGACCAGAGCAGGGTGGCGCGGCGGCCCCAGCGGTCGCTGAGGACGCCGCCGGCCAGGGTGCCGACGACACCGCCGATGCCGTACGTGCCGACCACCAGCCCGGCCAGCGAGGGGCTCGCGCCGCGCTGGGCGGTGAGGTAGAGCGACAGGAAGAGGACCGCGAAGCCGCCCACCCGGTTGATCAGGATTCCGGTCCAGAGGTACCAGTACGTCGCGGGCAGGCCGCCCGCCGTGTCCCGGAGCCAGCTCCGCACGGACCCTCCGATCAGGAAAGCGTCTTTACGATTCCATCGGGAAGGTTACTCGCGAGGGGTTCGGCGACGGCCGGTGGTGGGGTGGCGTCCAGCGGGGTGATCAGCCGGTCGATCCGGCGCCGGCGGCTCGGCGCGGCGAGCAGGTGCCCGCCCGCGACCAGCAGGCTGACCAGGAAACAGCCGAACCACAAGGCGGTGTTGCCGAGATGGTCGTGGACGGCGCCGCCGAGGATCGGGGCCAGTGCCGTCCCGCAAGACCACATTAGCGAGTTCAATCCCTGGTAACGGCCGCGCAGGGTGGTGGGGGACAGGGCCGCGATGGTCGCCGCGTTGGACGGGGACTGAAGCATCTCGCCGAGCGTCCAGACGATCACCGACAGGGCGAAGAACCAGGCGGCGTGCGCGAACGCGGTCAGCCCGAAGCCCACGCCGACGATCACGGAGGCGACCGCGAGGACCCGGGCGCTGTCGTGTCCACCGATCAGACGGGGAACGAACAACTGCCCGAGGACGATGAGTACGCCGTTGACCGCGATCACCCAGCCGTACGTCGCCGCGGACAGGCCGTCGGCCGTCATCGCGATCGGCAGCGTCGACATGTGCTGCATCATCACCACGATGCCGCCGAGGCTGACCAGCAGATACGTCACGAAGACCCGGTCGCGCAGCGCGGCGCCGAGTCCGCCACCGTGGTTCTTCGCGGGGCCGTCGACTGTCATCGGCCGTACGGGACGGGTCTCCGCGAGGAAGATCAGGCTGATCACCGCGGTCGCCAGTGTGCTGCCCGCGTCGATGACGAACAGCAGCAGGTAGTCGGCCTTCGCGGCGAATCCCGCACCGACGGCGGAGAGGGCGAAGCCCAGGTTGATCGCCCAGTAGTTGAGCGAGAACGCGCGTACCCGGTCCTTGTCCGGCACGACGTCGACCATCATCGCGGAGAACGCCGGCCGGACGGCTTCGCTGAAGAAGCCGAGCAGCACGGTGACCGCGACGATCTGCCAGTAGGCGTGCGCGAAGCCGAGGGTGAGCATCAGCCCGGCGGCGGTGAACTGGGCGGTCAGCATGGTCGGGCGCCGGCCCCAGCGGTCGGCCAGGACGCCGCCGGCCGTCGTGCCGAGGGCACCGCCCACCCCGTACAGGCCGATGACCAGACCCGCCTGGCTGGCCGAGAAATGCCGTTCCGCGGTCAGGTAGATGGCCAGGAAGATCACCACGAAGGATCCGAGCCGGTTGATCAGTGTCCCGGTCCAGAGGAACCAGAACTGTCTCGGCAATCCCCCCGTGGCTTGCCGGAACCACCCGCTCACGCACGCCTCCAGTAAGTAGTGATCAAGCCAGGCTGCCTTACACACCGGGGGGTCGGGCAAGTGATATTCCATGTAATGGTCGCCACGTGAGGGTCCGCACAGCCCCCGATCAGGGCTGCGGCAGGATGGAGCCCATGACAGGGACTTTGGTGCTGCTGCGACACGGCAACAGCGAGTGGAACGCCAAGAACCTCTTCACCGGCTGGGTCGACGTGGACCTGGACGCCAAGGGCGAGGACGAGGCCCGCCGTGGCGGCGAACTGCTGAAGGAGCACGGTGTCCTGCCGGACGTCGTGCACACCAGCGTCCTGCGCCGCGCGATCCGCACCAGCGAGATCGCCCTGCACATCACCGACCGGCACTGGATCCCGGTGAAGCGGTCGTGGCGGCTGAACGAGCGGCACTACGGCGCTCTGCAGGGCAAGGACAAGAAGCAGACCCTCGAGGCGTACGGCGAGGAGCAGTTCATGCTCTGGCGGCGGTCGTACGACGTGCCCCCGCCCCCGATCGAGCCGGGCTCGGAGTTCGCCCAGTTCGACGACCCGCGGTACGCGGCCCTTCCGCCGGAGCTCAAGCCCAGCGCGGAGTGCCTCAAGGACGTGCTGGTCCGGGCGCTGCCCTACTGGTACGACGCGATCGTGCCGGACCTGCGCGCCGGCCGGACCGTGCTGGTCGCGGCGCACGGCAACTCGCTGCGCGCGATCGTGAAGCACCTCGACCAGATCTCCGACGAGGCGATCGCGAAGCTGAACATCCCGACCGGCATCCCGCTGCGCTACGACCTGGACGACGACCTGCGCCCGCTGAAGGCCGGCGGCGAGTACCTCGACCCGGAGGCAGCCAAGGAGGCCGCCGCCGCCGTGGCGAACCAGGGCCGCTGACGATCTCCCGGCAGTGCGGGCCGGGACACCCCCGTGGCGTCCCAGCCCGCACTTTTTCCGGCGGCCTCCCCATCGACCTAAAGGGGCGAAGTGCCCGCCGAGCGAAGCGAGGCCATCAATTCAGCCCTGCTCACCGGTGATCAGATAGATCAGCTGCTCCCCGATGTTCACGGCATGATCGGCGTATCGCTCGTAGAAGCGCCCCAGCAGCGCGCCGTCGATCGCGGTCTCCGCCCCGTACGGCCAGTCGTCGTCCAGCAGCACCTTGAACAGCTCACGCTCGAGGTCGTCCATCGAGTCGTCGTCGGTCTCGAGCTCGGCCGCCAGCTCGGCGTCGGGCTTGCCCAGCAGCGTCGTGATCTTCTCGGCCATCCGGTCGGCGACCTCGGACATCTGCTTGAACACCGGTCGCAGCTCGGCCGGCACCGCGGGCGACGGGTGCCGCCGCGCCGCCGTCTTGGCCACGTGCTCGGCCAGGTCGCCCATCCGCTCCAGGTCGGCGCTGATGTGCAGGGCGGTGATCACCATGCGCAGGTCGGACGCGACCGGCGCCTGGCGGGCGATGGTGTCGGCCACCTTGGCCTCCACCTGCCGGTTGATCTGATCCACTTCCGCGTCCCGTTCGATGACCGACTGGGCCGCCTTGAGGTCGGCGGTCAGCAGCGCCGTCGTCGCCTTGCGCATCGCCGCCCGGACCGCCTCGGCCATCGTCACCATCAGGCGGCTGACCTCGTTGAGATCGGCCTGGAACTCCTCGCGCATGGTCCTCGTCCCGGGGTTGTCGGGGCCGATCCCGCAACCGGGGCCGACCTTGGGTGATGTCCAACCTAGGCGCAGCCGACGGCGCCGACGTGAACGGCGATGAACGACGCCGGGCGTAGTGGTGAACATTATTCGACGTGCGCCCGGTATGTCCGGATCGACGTAGGAGTCAGGTAAACAATGACCCTACGATCGCTGCGTGAACCTGGCGTACGGCATCCCGCTCATCCTCGTCGCGCTGGTCGTCGGTGCGGTCGCGGGGGTGCTGTTCACCCGCGCCCGCCGGTCGTCCGAGCCGGCCGTCGGCTCGGGGCCCGACAAGGGGGGACGCGCCATCGACACCGAGGACGAGCAGCACATCGGCAAGCACGGCATGAAGGGGCTCGGCCGCAAGAGCCTCGATTCGCTGCGGGTCGGTGTCGTGGTGCTCGACGCGGAGGACCACCCGGTGCTGGTCAACCCGGCCGCCCGGGCGATGGGCCTGCTGCGTTCGGGCGGCGCCCCGGGCACGATCGCCGCGCACCCCATCCTGCGCACCCTCGCCGGTCAGGTCCGGCGCACCGGCGTGCGCCGCGAGGTGGAGCTGGATCTGCCGCGCGGCCGGGCCGGCAGCGCCCACGCCCCGCTCGGCCTGCACCTTCGCGCGGTCGCGCTGAACTCGACGCACGTCGCGGTCGAGGCGGCCGACGTCACCGAGTCGCACCGGCTGGCCCGGGTGCGCCGCGACTTCGTGGCCAACGTGAGCCACGAGCTGAAGACGCCGATCGGCGCGCTGCAGCTGCTCGCCGAGGCCCTGCTGGACGCGACCGAGCTGCCCGCGGTCAACGGCTCGGCCGACGAGGAGATGTCCGAGGATCTGATCGCGGCCCGCCGGTTCGCCGAGCGCATCCACCACGAGTCGGCGCGGATGGGCCGGCTGGTGAACGAGTTGCTCGAGCTCACCCGGCTCCAGGGCGCCGAGCCGTTGCCGACGCCCGAGCCGGTGTCGGTGGACTGGGTGATCGCCGAGGTCATCGACCGCACCCGGACCACCGCCTCGGCCAAGAGCATCGAGGTGGCGTACGCGGGTCCGAAGGGCTCGACGGTCTACGGCAGCGACACCCAGATCGCGACCGCCGTGACGAACCTGGTGGAGAACGCGATCGCTTACTCGGGCGAGGACACCCAGGTCTCGATCACCATGCGTGAGGGCGAGGACTGGATCGAGATCGATGTCGCCGACCAGGGCATCGGCATCGCGCCGCACGACGTCGACCGCATCTTCGAGCGCTTCTATCGCGCCGATCAGGCCAGGTCACGGTCCACCGGCGGGACCGGTCTCGGGCTGGCCATCGTCAAGCACATCGCCACCAACCACGGCGGTCGCGTGGACGTGACCAGCGCCCTGGGCGACGGCTCGACGTTCACTCTCCGCCTACCGGCCCGACCCCCCGAAGCCCCCTTGCCGTTACCGACGGCAATTGAGATCGAGTCCGGTGCGGCCGGGCGCTAGCCCGGAAGCCGGAACACGGAAGGAACCACATTGGCCCGCGTGCTCGTGGTCGAGGATGAGGAGTCGTTCTCCGACGCCCTGTCGTACATGCTGCGTAAGGAGGGCTTCGAGGTGTCGGTCGCGCCGACCGGGACCTCGGCGCTGACGCAGTTCGACCGGACCGGCGCCGACATCGTCCTGCTCGACCTCATGCTCCCGGAGATGTCCGGCACCGAGGTCTGCCGTCAGCTGCGCCAGCGGTCGGCCGTTCCGATCATCATGGTCACCGCCCGGGACAGCGAGATCGACAAGGTCGTCGGCCTGGAGATCGGCGCGGACGACTACGTGACCAAGCCGTACTCGCCGCGCGAGCTCGTCGCCCGGATCCGCGCGGTGCTGCGCCGCCAGGGCACCGAGGCGGCCGAGGTATCCACCCCCACGCTCGCCGCCGGCCCGGTCCGGATGGACGTCGAGCGGCACGTCGTCACCGTCGACGGCAGCGGCGTCCAGCTGCCGCTCAAGGAGTTCGAGCTGCTCGAACTGCTGCTGCGCAACGCCGGCCGGGTGCTGACCCGGGGGCAGCTGATCGACCGGGTCTGGGGCGCCGATTACGTCGGCGACACCAAGACCCTCGACGTCCACGTCAAGCGGCTGCGTTCCAAGGTGGAGCCGGAACCGTCCGCGCCGCGCTACATCGTCACGGTCCGCGGCCTGGGCTACAAGTTCGAGCCGTAGGCCGCGGGGGTCAGCTGCTCGGGGGTGCGGCGGGCTCGCGTCCGCCGCGCTTCTTCGGCGGGGCCGCGGCGGCGGTGGCCGGGTGAACGGCCAGCAGGCCGGTCTTCAGCCGTGCGGCGCACAGTTCTGCCAGCTTCGCGTAGGCCGCCTCGCCGATCAGCTCGGTCAGCTCCGGCGCGTACGACACGTACATCGGCTCGGTGCCGACGTGCGCCTCGGGCGACGACGTGCACCACCAGTCGAGGTCGTGGCCGCCCGGACCCCAGCCCCGCCGGTCGAACTCGGTCAGCGTGGACTGCAGCACCTTCGTGCCGTCCGGCCGCTTGATCCAGTCCTGCTCCCGGCGCACCGGCAGCTGCCAGCACACATCCGGCTTGTACTTCAGCGGGTGAACGCCGTCGCGCAGGGCCTGGGCGTGCAGGGCGCACCCGCCGCCGCCCGCGAAGCCGGCGTCGTTGAGGAAGACGCACGGCCCGTCCTCGGTGCGGATCGCGGTGCGCCGGGCCGGGTTCGACCCGTCGACGGTATCCATCTCGGTGTAGTTCTTGAACCCGCGCCGGTAGTGCTGCCACGTCTCGGGGGTCAGCTTCGCGGCTGCGGCTTTCACCCGGTTCTCGTCGTCCGCGTCGGTGAAGAACGCCCCGTGGGTGCAGCAGCCGTCCGCCGCGCGACCGGCGACGATGCCGTGGCAGGCCGAGCCGAAGACACACGTCCAGCGGGACAGCAGCCAGGTCAGGTCGGCCCGCACCAGGTGCTGCTCGTCGGCGGGGTCGAGGAACTCGATCCACTCGCGAGGGAAATCCAGGCCGACCTCTGCGGGCCGCTCGGCGGCCGACGGGTCCATGACGATGCGGATCTGGTCACGGCGACTCACTCGGGACAGCGTACGCGTGCAGGTGACCGAAGCCCGGACGACGCCCGGTATGCGGGCATATACCCGGTCGAGGAAGGGGCGAGCGAGACGAACAGGTCTACCCTTGAGCCCGTGAGTTCCCGCGTCCCCGTGCTCCTGTCCAGCTCGTCGGTGTTCCCCGAGCCGACCGCGGCCGCCTTCGAGATGGCCGCCACCGTCGGTTACGACGGCGTCGAGGTCATGGTGTGGACCGACGCCGTCAGCCAGGACGCCGGCGCCCTGAAGGGTCTGGCCGATCACTACGGTGTGCCGGTGCTGTCGGTGCACGCGCCCTGTCTGCTGGTCACCCAGAGGGTCTGGAGCCCCGACCCCTGGGAACGGCTGAGCCGGGCCGCCCAGCTCGCCGAGTCGCTCGGCGCTCCCACGGTGGTCGTGCACCCGCCGTTCTCCTGGCAGCGGGACTACGCGAAGAACTTCGCGCCCGGTCTGGCCAAGATCCAGGACCGGCATCCGGGGCTGAACTTCGCGATCGAGAACATGTTCCCGGTCAAGATGGCGGGCCGCTGGTTCGTGCCGTACACGCCGGGCTGGGATCCGACCGAGACCGGCTTCGACGCGTACACGCTCGACCTCTCGCATTGCGCGGCGGCCCGGGTCAACTCGCTGAACATGGCCGACAAGATGGGTTCCGCGCTCAAGCACGTGCACCTGGGCGACGGCACCGGCGCGGGCCGGGACGAGCACCTGGTGCCCGGCCGGGGCAATCAGCCGTGCGCCGAGCTGCTGCGGTCGCTGTCCGCCCGCGGTTTCACCGGTTCGGTGGCCCTGGAGATCAACACGCGGCGTGCCGTCAGCCGGGCGGCCCGCGAGGCCGACCTGCGCGAGTCGCTCGAGTTCGCCCGGCGCCACCTGGCCCCGGCCGAGAGGTCGACGCCCGCCATCACGCCGGCGTGAGGGTGGCGGCCCGCTTGCGGGCCCGGTGCGCGGCCACGTGGGAACGGGTCGCGCAGCGCTCGGAGCAGAAGCGGCGGCAGTTGTTCGACGACGTGTCCAGGTAGACGTTGCCGCAGCGCTCGTCGGCGCAGATGCCGAACCGGGCGCTGCCGTACTCGCACAGCCACACCGACAGGCCCCAGACGGCGCCGGCCAGGTATTCCGCGCTGACCGAGGAACCCCGGCTGGTCGCGTGCATGTGCCAGTCCCCGGCGTCGTGGCCGGAGATGCGCGGCTGCACCGGGAACGTCTCGAGCAGCGCGTTCAGCTCGTTGACCGCCTCCGCGTCACGGCCGGTCGTGCCGAACTCGAAGACGTCGCGCAGCCGGCGCTGGGCGCGGCGGAACACGGCGACGTCCTTCTCGGCGACCTCGTCGCGCATCCAGGCCTGGTCGCCGGAGAACAGGGCACGCAGCTCGGCGAGCTCACCCAGGCGCGCGTTGACGAGGTCAACGGCGGTCCGGGCGTACGCATCGAAGTTCACTCGACAAAGGTAGCCGGACGCGGCCCGCACGAACATGGTTGCCGCGAGTGACGGTAGTTCGGGCGATACGCTCGGGCCATGCTCCGTTCCGTCTTCCTGGCCGCCGCGGGCTCGGCCCGTCTCGGACGACTCGTCGCCTCCGCACCCATCACCGGTTACGTCGAGCGCTTCGTCGCCGGAGCGGGCGCCGAGGACGCGTTGCGGACCGCCCGCCGGCTGGCCGACGACGGACTGACGGTCACGATCGAGCACCTGAGCGAGGAACCGCTGAGCGCCGAACGGGCGATCGCCACCCGCAACGAGTACGTGCGCCTGCTGTCCCGGCTGCAGGGCGCCGGGCTGACCCCGGCCGCCGAGGTCAGCGTCAAGCTCTCCGCGCTGGGTCTGACGGCCGACGAGCGGCTCGCCGCCGAGCACGCGCGGGCGATCTGCGCGGCGGCGGCCGAGGCCGGCACGTCGGTGACGCTGGACGCCGAGGACCACACCACCACCGACGCGACGCTGGAGATCCTGGCCGGGCTCCGCAAGGACTACCCGAACACCGGCGCGGTTCTCCAGGCCCATCTGCGGCGCACCGAGGGCGACTGCCGGGAGCTGGCCACCGCCGGGTCGCGCGTGCGCCTGTGCAAGGGGGCGTACTCCGAGCCCGAGTCGGTCGCGTTCCAGTCCGCGCTGGACGTCGACAAGTCCTTCGTGCGGTGCCTGAACATCCTGATGTCCGGCGAGGGCTACCCGATGGTGGCGACGCACGACCCCCGCCTCATCGCCATCGCGGAGGACCGGGCGCGCTGGTTCGACCGCTCCGCCGAGGAATACGAATTCCAGCTTTTGTACGGCGTCCGCCCCGAGGAACAGGCGAGGCTCGCCGCCGCGGGCAACGTCGTGCGCGTCTACCTGCCGTACGGCGAGCAGTGGTACGGATACGTGATGCGCCGGCTCGCCGAGAGCCCGGCCGGAGCCCTCCGTCCCCGGCGTAAGTCACATTCCGGCTAATACGCCGCATTCCCGGCGTGTCGGCCTTGACTTTTTCGGGGTATTTCACGGAACGCATCGCGTTGGTCACAGACGTATCGATACCGTTCTGATGACACGCACGTTTTCCGCCGCGTCGCAAGGCCTGTCCGGTCGCGGTGGCCGTGCCTGCGAGAGGATCGGTGCGTACGAGATGACGGGTCCAGCCCAGACCGAGGAGCGACTCTCCGAGGTGCGGTTCCTGACCGTGGCCGAGGTCGCCTCCCTGATGCGGGTCTCGAAGATGACGGTCTATCGGTTGGTGCACGGCGGTGACCTGACCGCGGTCCGTGTCGGCCGGTCGTTCCGGGTCCCCGAGCATGCCGTGCACGAGTATCTGCGCGGCGCGTTCTCGCAGACGGCCTGAGGTCTGCCCAGGGCCGTTTTGGCGCGGCCCTGACCGGCCGGTACGCTGGTGCGGTTGGTTCCTGGTCCGCGCGTGCCGCCGTCGGCGGCGACGCCGTGGCCCGGGACGCCGTCCAGATCGGATGCGGGATGTGCCTTCGCGCGTGTCCGCACCCGACCCACATGGTTTCGAGAGGCATTTCGTATGGGCTCCGTGGTCAAGAAGCGCCGCAAGCGTATGGCGAAGAAGAAGCACCGCAAGCTGCTGCGCAAGACCCGCGTCCAGCGTCGCCGTCTCGGCAAGTGATCGGGGGCCGGGGCAACCCGGCCCGTCCTGCACTTGCCGCAACTCGCCGCATCGGAAGGTGCGCCCGTGGTGACCTCTCCGCCCAGCGTCGTCGTCGTCACCGGAGTGAGCCGATTTCTCGGCGCCCGGGTGGCCGCGCGCCTCGCCGCCGACCCCCGGGTCGAGCGGGTCATCGGTCTGGATCCCTCCGATCCGCCACCGGCTCTGCGTGAGCTGCTGGCGGAGGTCGAGCTGATCCAAGCCGACGCCCGGGCCGCCTCCGGTGCGCTCGCTGATCTCGGCGCCGAGGCGGTCGTGCACCTGGCGGTGACCAGCGCGCCCGACCCGCAGCTCGGGGGCCGGCCGGCGATGAAAGAGCAGAACGTCATCGGCACGATGCAGCTGCTCGCCGCCGCCCAGGGATCGCCGCGCCTGCGCAAACTGGTGGTGCGCTCGTCCACGGCGGCGTACGGCGCCTCGTTCCGGGACCCGGCGGTCTTCACCGAGGACACCGAACCCCGGGCGGTGCCGCGCGGGTCGTACGCGCGCGACATCCTCGACATCGAGGGCTACGTGCGCGGTTTCCGTCGCCGGCGTCCCGACGTGTCGGCCACCGTGCTGCGCTTCGCGCCGCTGCTGAGCTCGACCGCGGACACGACGCTGACCCGGTACTTCGCCCAGCCCGTGGTGCCGACCGTGTTCGGGCGCGACGCCCGGCTGCAGTTCGTGCACGTCGACGACGCGCTGGAGATCCTGCACCGGTCGGTCATCGAGGACCACCCGGGCACGTACAACGTGGCCGGAGCCGGCGTGCTGGCGCTGTCCCAGGCGGTCCGCCGGGCCGGCCGGCTCTCGCTGCCGCTGCCCGAGGGCACGCTGTCGTCGGTCGCCGCCATCGCCCGCAACGTGGGCATCGGCCAGATCGGCCTGGACCAGATCGACCTGTTCGTGCACGGCCGCGTGGTCGACACCACCCGGCTGGTCCGCGAGTTCGGGTTCAGCCCGCGCAGCACCGCCGAGGCGTTTGACGACTTCCTGCGCGGGCATGGCAACGGATCGTTGACCGCCGACCGGCTGGAGGTCGCCGAACGCGCGATCCTCGACGGCATCCGCCGCATCCGGGCCGGTGGTGAGCGCGCCACGGCGGGGGGTGACCGGCCTTGAGTCAGGACGAGTACCGCGGGATGCTTCCGGGGCACGCCGACTTCAGGCTGCCCACGCCGGCCGAGCCGGTCCGGGTCAACGGTCGCCGGCCGATCCCGGAGGTGCCTCCGATGAACGGGCATGCCGCACCACCGCCCGAGGCCGAGCCCGGACCGCACCCCGTCGACGTCTGGGACCAACGGGTCGCTCAGGGTCTGGCCTTTCTGCGGCGGCGCCTGGCCGGGGCGTACGAGATCGACGAATTCGGTTTCGACCCGGAGCTGACCGACTCGGTCTTCCACCCGCTGCTGCGCGTGCTCTACCGGGACTGGTTCCGCACCGAGGTGTACGGCGTGGACAACGTGCCCTCGGCCGGCGGTGGTCTGATCGTCGGCAACCACTCGGGCACGGTCGCGCTGGACGCGCTGATGTTGTCCGTCGCCCTGCGCGACAAGCATCCCGCCGAACGGCATCTGCGGCTGCTCGGTGCCGACCTGGTGTTCCGCGTGCCGATCCTGAGCGAGCTCGCCCGCAAGTCCGGCGCCACGGTCGCCTGCAACCCGGACGCCGAGCGCCTGATGAGCACCGGTGAGCTGGTGGGCGTGTTCCCGGAGGGCTTCAAGGGGATCGGCAAGCGGTTCTCCGACCGGTACAAGCTGCAGCGCTTCGGCCGCGGCGGATTCGTCTCGGCGGCGCTGCGCACCGGCACCCCCATCGTCCCGGTGGCGATCGTCGGAGCCGAGGAGATCTACCCGATCCTGGCCGACGTCAAGCCGCTGGCCCGGCTGCTCGGTATGCCGTACTTCCCGGTCACCCCGACGTTCCCGTGGCTCGGCCCGCTGGGTCTGGTGCCGCTGCCGAGCAAGTGGCTGATCCGGTTCTGTCCGCCCATCCCGACGGCGCACCTGACCGAGCTGGCCGACGATCCGATGGTCGTGTTCAACCTCGCCGATCAGGTCCGCGAGACGATCCAGGCGACGCTGCTGGAGCTGCTGGAGCTGCGCCCCGACCCGTTCGGCCCGTGATCAAGGCTTACTGGTGACGCCCCAGAGGCGGACTTATAGTGACAAGCGAGGGGCGGCCCCGGTAACTCCCGGGCTCCGCCCCTCGCCATCTTTGCCGCGCTGTTGTCCTACTGGGACCCGAAGATCCCGCCGATCAGGCCGCCCAGCACATCGTCGTTCTCGTTCTGGCTCGGCGCCGGGCTCTGGCTCGGCGACTTCGTGCCGGTGACCGGCCCGGTGCCGCCCAGCGGCGCCAGATCCGGGCCGACCGCCGCGCCACCGGCCGGCTGGTCCGGCGACGGGCTCGCGTCCGGCGCGTCGGCCGGCGCGCGGTGGCCCGGCTTGACCTTCGCGTCCTTGGCCGGCTTGCTGTTCGGCTTGCCGCTGTGCCCGGACGGCCGGGACGTCGCCGGGCTGTCCGTCGTGGTGGTGCAGTCGCGCAGCTTGGGCCCGAGCGTGTCCGACCCGGCCGGCGTGACCGGCGAGCAGGCCAGCCCGGCCCGCAGGTCGTCGGTGCGCTCGCGCACGCCGTCGAGCAGCGACAGCGAGCTCATCGCCCGCTCCCGGTCGTCCGGGCTGACCCGGTCGAGCACCGGCATCAGCGTCTGACGCTGCTTGACCACGAAGTCGTCGACCGTGGCCAGCGGCTTGGTGTCCCGTCGCGCCACCGCCGAGGTGGTCAGCAGCTTCACGCCCTTGCGGGTGTCGGCGTCCATGTCGTCCAGCACGCCACCGAAACCGGCGTCGCCGCTGCGCATCGTGGCCGCCTCGGCGAGCCGGGTGCGGGCGAAGTCCAGCGACAGCTGACCCCGGTTGACGTCGGAGCCGGCCATCGCCAGCTGGGCACGTTCGGTCGAGCGCTTCACCCCGTACAGGGCGTCGCCCGGTGATGCGTTCTCGCTCGCCGCGGAGATCCCGGAGACGGCCATCGCGCCGGCGGCGACGCCGACCACGATCGCGCCCCGGGCCCGGAGCCGCCGGCCGCCGCGGCCGAGGATCCCGGCTCGCAGGCGAGACCCGGCGGTGGTTCCGGTGGCAGTCTCGGTCTCGACGGCGGCGGCAGCGGTCCGGCCGATGCCGTCCCGCTCGGCGGTGGCGACCAGCATGGCGCGCAGCCCGGTGCGGAATTCGGGATCCACCCCGGCTCCGGGCCGCGCCGCGGACAGGCTGCTGCCGATGGCGACCAGCTCGGCGAGCTGTTCATCGGCCGGGCCGCGACTGTGATGCCGGCGGCTGCCGGTGTTCTCGTCGAGAAGCTCCGCGAAGCGCTCGGCGCTCCGCCGGTCCATGAAGTCGAAATTCACCGCGGGCACCTCCCCTCGCTCGTGTCTGTCTCGTCGGCGGCATCGCCGACGGTCGCGACGAAACCGGGGGCCGGCAGGCCTGCCCGGGGTCGCACCCGGACAAACGCGCGACACGCTTCACCGGTTACGGGGCGAACGGGCCGGCATCGGGTAACGGAGATCGACATCGGCGAGACCCGCGTCACCACTGGAACCCTTCGGGCAGCAGGCGGGCCAGCGCCCGGACGGCCCGGTACTGGAGGGCCTTGATCGCGCCCTCGTTCTTGCCCATGGTCTGTGCCGTCTCGGCCACCGAGAAGCCCTGGAGGAAGCGCAGCACGATGCATTCCTGCTGCTCCGGGTTGAGCTGCTTGACCGCGGAGAGCAGGGCGACGTTCGTGATGTGGTCGACCACGGCCGACTCCGGGCTGCCCTCCGGCCCGCGGTCCTCGCGGTCGGCGTCCAGCACGTCACCGGTGGTCACCTCGAGCCGGTACCGGCCCGACTTGAAGTGGTCGGCGACCAGGTTGCGGGCGATCGTGACGAGCCAGGCGCCCAGGTCGCGGCCCTGCCAGGTGAAGCTGCCGATGCGCTTGAGCGCGCGCAGGAACGTGTCCGAGGTGAGGTCCTCGGCGAGCTGACGGTTGCCGACCCGGAAGTAGACGAACCGGAAGACGGTGTCGACGTACCGGTCGTAGATCAGGCCGAACGCCTCGGCCTCACCCGCCTGGGCCCGCTCGACCAGCGCCCACACCTCGGCGGCCGCGTCCGACGGGTCCGGTCGCGCCGGGTACTTCGGCGGCTCGGACTCGGTCGGCGGGCCGGTGGTGCTCTGCGCCGGCACCACCGGCTCGGGCAGGTTGCTGCGCTGCCCCGGACCGGGCTGCGCGGGCATCGCCGGCCGGCCGGGCACGGCGACCCGGCCACCGCCGGGCATCGGCTTGGCGTTGCCGGTGGGTGCGCCGCGGTGGGGTGACTCGTTGACGTGCGGACGGTTACGGGTCCGCTTCGGACTGTCACCCCGGATCGTGTTGGCGATCATGCCGTCGATGGACCGGCGGAGGACGGTCAGGCCCTCGTCGAGTGTGAACCGCGGATCCCCGGCGTACTCATAAGTCACTGCGCCTCCTCAACCGGGCGGGCCTGGTACGACCGCTGATCCGTCCCGCCAGAGCTGGATCGGCGGTAGTTCCGTACTTTTTGTGGCACAGCGGCCTCCTCGGGATGAGGGGTGATCACTCATAGCAAAAGGGGTGGGTCGGCGTGCACCGACCTCACCCAGGGCTGTGGAGTCCGTTACTCAGACGCGAAGTATCACGGACTCCGAACACACGGAGTCGCACAATGTGTGCGCTGCGCGAAAATAGTACGAAGTGGCGCAGACACCGCACAAGGAACGTCTGACACGATGGTGGACACTCTGCGGCCGGCGACGGACAGACTGTGCGGCGGTCCCTATCGGGGCACCTTCTGTGCGAGACTTCTGCCTCGTGGACGCACCCGCCCCGGACCCGGTCGCCGAGGCCGCTGCCCGTCGCCCCGCCCACCCCGCCCTGATCGCCGCGGATACCACGCTGACCTGGGCGGACGTGCATGAGGCCGTGACCGCCGCAGCGCATCGCGTCGCCGAGCTGACCGCTCCCGGCGACCGGGTCGCGATCGTCCTGCCCAACTCGGTCGACTTCGTCGTCACCTATTTCGGTGTCCTCCGTGCGGGCCGGGTCGCGGTGCCGCTCAACCCCGCATACACCGGGGCCGAACTGGGCTTCGCGGTCGAGGACAGCGGTGCCGCGCTGGTCGTGCGGGAAGCGCTGGCGGCTCCCTCGGCGCGCGGCGCGCTGCCGGGCGCGGCGGCCGACGACCTCGCCGTGCTGCTCTACACGTCCGGGACCAGCGGCCGGCCCAAGGGCGCGATGCTCACCCACGCCGCCCTGGCCGCCAACCACGAGCAGCTGGACGCCATCGAGCCGCCGGTGGTGGGACCGGACGACGTGGTGCTGCTCGCCGTGCCGATGTTCCACGCGTACGGGCTGAACACCGGCCTCGGCACGGTCGCGCACCACGCCGCGACCGGGGTGCTGGTGGACCGCTTCGACGCCGCCGCGTCACTGAACGTGATTGCGGAACGTGCCGTCACGGTGACGGTCGGCGTTCCCGGCATGTACGCGGCGTGGGCGGGCCAGCCCTCGGCGGGCGCCGCCCTGAGCAGTGTCCGCACCGCCGTGTGCGGGGCGGCCCCGCTGGCCCCGGCCGACGCGGTCCGGTTCACCGCCGCGACCGGCCGGAGCGTCCTGATCGGCTACGGGCTGACCGAGACGGCGCCGGTGCTCACCACCACCGCGGTCAGCGACCGCGGCAAGACCGGTTCGATCGGCCGTCCGCTGCCGGGCGTCTCGCTGTTGCTGCGCTCGGCCGCCGGCGAGGTGCTGTGGCGCGACGGCACCGCATCACCCACCGAGGACCTCGCCGAACTCGATCTCAGCGTCGAGGACTCGGCCGGCACCGACCCCGGCGAGATCGTCGTGCGCGGCGCGAACCTGTTCCGCGGGTACTGGCCGGACGGGCGGGACGGGCCGGACGCGGACGGCTGGTGGGCCACCGGTGACATCGCCTACGCGGACGGCGACGGCGACCTGCACCTGGTCGACCGGATCGGCGAGCTGATCCTGGTCCACGGCTTCAACGTGTACCCGGCGGAGATCGAGCGGGTGCTCGACGGCCATCCGGCGGTGGCCGAGGCCGCGGTGGTGGGCGTGCCGGACCCGGAGTCCGGCCAGCGCCCGCACGCGTACGTGGTCGCCGCGCTCGACCCGGCGCCCACCGCGGCCGAGCTGCAGGTCTACTGCGCCGCTCAGCTGGCCCGGTTCAAGCTGCCCAGCATCGAGCTGGTGGGTGAGCTGCCACACTCCGCCATCGGCAAGGTGCGCAAGAGAGACTTACCCCTATGACGCGAGTGACCTTGATCAGCCGGGACGGCTGCCATCTCTGCGAGGTGGCCGAGGCGGCCCTCGACCGGATCGTCCCCGGCCAGTGGACGAGGGTGGACGTGGAGTCCTCGATCGAGCTGGAGAAGGACTACGGCGACCGGGTGCCGGTCGTGCTGCTGGACGGCGCCGAGCACGGTTACTGGCGGGTCGAGGAGGACCGGCTGCTGCGGGATTTGGCGCGACAGCCGGGGGAGTCCCGACTGTAAGGTGCCTGCCGTGACGCGCACGCATCTTGTCTGGGACTGGAACGGCACTCTTCTCGACGACCTGAGCCTGGTGGTCTCGTCCACCAACGAAGCGTTCGCCGCGGTCGGCGGCCGGGCGGTCGACGCCGACGAGCACCGCCGGCTGTTCCGCCGGCCGGTCGCCGAGTTCTACGCCGAGATCCTCGAGCGCGCGGTGGACGCCGAGGAGTTCGGCAAGCTGGACCGGATCTTCCACGACGCGTACCGGCTGGGCCTGACCGACATGAAGCTCGCCGCCGACGCCAAGGCCGCCATGAGGTCCTGGCCGGGCACCCAGTCGCTGCTGTCCATGTGGTTCCACGAGGAGCTGGTGCCGGCCGTCGAGACGTACGGGCTGACCGGCGTCTTCACCCGGGTGGACGGCCTGCGCACCGAGGTGGGCGGGCACCTGAAGGCGGGTCACCTCGCCGAGCACCTGGCCGGCCTCGGCCTGACCGGCGCCCAGGTCGTGCTGATCGGCGACTCGCTGGACGACGCGGCGGCGGCCGACTCCGTCGGGGGCAAGGCGGTGCTCTACACCGGCGGCTTCACCGACCCGAACCGGCTGCGTGCCTCCGGCCGTCCGGTCGCGGACACTCTGGTCGAAGCGGTGGCCCTCGCCCGTACGCTTTAGAAAGTGGTCGCCGGGCCGATAGTGCGGTCATAATTTGAGACGAGAATGCCTGTTAGCACACGGAGTGGATCTTGTCTACTCCTCTAGTCAAGATCGCGATTTGTGCAAGCCTTCACAAGCGCCTACTCTCTGACGTCGAAGAGCCCCGCTACCACAGCCGGTTCAGCCAGGCGTACGAGGGCTCACCGCAGGTTCATCACCTCGTCGGCACGGAGTCAGATGAGTCAGCAGCGTCACGGAAGCACGCCCGGGGAGTCCGGAGCCGTCTCGGCTTTTCCGGATCTGCCGGAGGCGACGATTGCACGCCTGCCGGAGTACCTGCGGGCGCTGCACAATCTCGGCGAGTCCGGTGCCGACACCATCTCCAGCGAGGGGCTGGCGGCGGCGGCCGGGGTCAACTCGGCCAAGCTCCGCAAAGACCTCTCCCACCTGGGTTCGTACGGGACTCGGGGTGTCGGCTACGACATAGCGCTCCTGATCGAGCAGATCGAGTACGTGCTCGGCCTCGACCAGCGCCGGGCGGTCTGCCTGGTCGGTGTCGGTAACCTCGGTCACGCCCTGGCCGGCTACGACGGGTTCGCGAGCCGCGGCTTCAAGATCGTCGCGCTGTTCGACGCCGACCCGGACAAGGTCGGCGAGCGCATACACGGTCTGGTCGTACGGCACATCGACGAGCTCAGCCGGGTCGCGGTCGAGGAGAGCATCGCCATCGGCGTGATCGCCACCCCGCCCGGCGCCGCCCAGGCCGTCGCGGACGATCTGGTCGCCGCGGGGGTGACCAGCATCCTGAACTTCGCGCCGTGCGTGCTCTCGGTGCCGCCCGGGGTCGACGTGCGCAAGGTCGATCTCGCCATCGAGCTGCAGATCCTCTCATTCCACGAGCACCGCAAGGCGTCGCTGACGGCGCTGCCGGGCGGCCGGTCCGCCACGGGGGCGGGTAATCAGGAGGCGGTCGGGTCGTGAACCTGCTCAGCGTCGGTGCGTCCTATCGCACCGCCGACATCAGCACGCTGGAACGGCTGACCATCGGGAACAGCGACATCCCGGGTTTGCTGGAGAAGCTGGTCAGCCAGCCGTACATCGGCGAGGCCGTGGTCCTGTCCAGCTGCAACCGGGTGGAGATCTACGCGGCGGTCTCCGGCTTCCACGGCGGTCTGAGTGACGTCTGCAACGTGCTCTCCGAGTTCTCCGGCATCCCGGCCAGTGAGCTGGCCGGTCATCTGTACGTGCACTACGACGAGGCGGCGGTGCTGCACTCGTTCCGGGTGTCGACCGGCCTCGACTCGATGGTCGTCGGCGAGTCGCAGATCCTCGGGCAGATGCGCGACGCGTATCACGTGGCCACCGAGTCCGACACGGCCGGCCGCCTGCTGCACGAGCTCATGCAGCAGGCGCTGCGGGTCGGCAAGCGGGCGCACGCCGAGACCGGCATCGACAAGGCCGGGCAGAGCGTGGTCACCGCCGCGCTCGACGTGGCCGAGACCCACCTGGGCGACCTGACCGGCCGCAAGGCGCTGGTGATCGGCGCGGGCGCGATGGGCGCCCTGTCGGTGGCCACCCTCACCCGGGCCGGGGTCGGCCCGCTGCAGATCACCAACCGGAGCGCCGCTCGCGCCGATCGGCTGGCCGAGGCGTACGGGGCCACCGCCGTTCCCTTCGACCAGCTGGACGCCGCGCTCCGCGAGGCCGACCTGGTGATCTCGGCCACCGCCGCGTCCCAGCCGGTGCTCACCCGGGCCCGGCTCGAGGCCGCCGCCCCGCTGGTCGTGCTCGACCTGGCCGTCCCGCGCGATGTCGCCCCGGACGCCGGCGACGTCGACGGCGTCACCGTGATCGACATCGATAGCCTCGCCTCGTCACGCAGGGCACAACCGGCCGCGGCCGAGACCGCCGCGGTCGAGCAGATCGTCACCGGCGAGGTGGAACACTTCCTCGGCTGGCTCCGCGGCGCCGAGATCGCGCCGACCGTCGCAGCGCTGCGTAACCGCGCCGAGGACGTCATGGCGGCCGAGTTGCGCAAGCTTTACTCCCGGCGCTCGGAATTCTCCGAGGAGCAGCGGGCGGATGTTTCCCGTA
Organism: uncultured Actinoplanes sp.; assembly: GCF_934643405.1. GTDB lineage: Bacteria > Actinomycetota > Actinomycetes > Mycobacteriales > Micromonosporaceae > Actinoplanes. The sequence goes on along the minus strand of NZ_CAKUCL010000015.1, from coordinate 6,115 downwards.
CGCTGCATCGGGTCGTTCAGCAGTTGCTGCACTCGCCCACCGTGCGGGTCCGCCAGCTCGCCGCCGAACCCGGCGGCGATCAGTACGCAGCGTTGCTGCGGGAGCTGTTCGACCTCGACGTCCCGCACGCCACGCAGGCCGACGCCGTCCCGGAGATCGGAGGTGACCAGTGAGCACGCCCCTGCGCCTCGGCACCCGTGGCAGCGCCCTGGCCCTCGCCCAGTCCCGGATGACCGCCGACGCGCTGACCGCCGCCACCGGCCGCGAGGTCGAGCTGGTGCGCATCGTCACGTCCGGCGACCGCTCGGCCGCGCCGGTGGCTCAGCTCGGTGTCGGTGTCTTCGTCTCGGCGCTGCGGGACGCGCTGCTGGCCGACGAGATCGACTTCGCGGTGCACTCCTACAAGGACCTGCCCACCGGCGCGCACCCGGCCCTGCACATCGCCGCGGTGCCGCTGCGCGAGGACCCCCGCGACGTGCTGATCTCGCGGGGTGGCCGGACGCTCGCCGAGCTGCCGCCGGGCTCCATGATCGGCACCGGCGCGGTGCGCCGAATCGCGCAATTGCATGCTTTGGGCCTACAGTTGCAGGTCACGCCGATCCGCGGAAACGTCGACAGCCGGATCGCCCGGGTCCACGGACCCGAGGCCGACCTGGACGCCGTCGTTCTCGCCCGGGCCGGCGTGGCGCGTCTCGGCCGGGCCGCCGAGATCGCCGAGACGCTCGACCCGATGCTCATGCTGCCCGCCCCGGCTCAGGGTGCGCTGGCCGTGGAGTGCCGGGCGAACGACACGGACCTGGTCGAGTTGCTGGCCGCGCTCGACCATGCACCGACCCGCGCCGCCGTCCTGGCGGAGCGGGCGATGCTCGCCACGCTCGAGGCCGGGTGCTCTGCCCCGGTCGCGGCATACGCCGAGCTCGCCGAGGGCGAGCACGGTGACGAGATCTACCTGCGCGGTGCGGTGATCAGCCCGGATGGGGCCCGAGCCATCCGGCTGTCGCGCACCGGAACGCCCGCCGGCGCGGCGGAGATCGGCAAGGCACTCGCCGCCGACCTCCTCGACGCCGGCGCCGACACCCTGATGGGGAGCACTCAATGACCACCCGACCCGCTCGCAAGCCGGCCGGCCGCATCGCCTTCGTCGGCGCCGGACCAGGCGACCCGGAACTGCTGACCCGCCGTGCGCACGCCGCGCTGACCGAGGCCGACCAGGTGGTCTACGACCGGGGTGTCCCCGAGTCGCTGCTCGCCGCGATCCGTGCCGAGGCGAAGGAAGACGCCCAGTTCAGCCCCGCCGAGGGCGCGCCCGGCGACGTCGCCAAGGTGCTGCTGTCCGCCGCCAAGTCCGGCCTGTCCGCCGTGCACCTGGTGGCCGGCGACCCGTTCGGCCACGAGTCGGTGGTCAAGGAGGTGCAGGCCGTCGCGCGTACGGCGGTGCACTTCGAGGTCGTACCGGGCCTGGGCCAGGCCGAGGGCGTCGCCACATACGCCGGTGTGCCGCTGCCCGGCGTCCGCACCACGGCCGACGTCGGCGACGTCACCGCTCTCGACTTCGACGCGCTCGCCGCGGCCGCCCAGAAGGGCTCGTTCGCCGTGGCGGTCGACGCCGGCGACCTGGCCGCGATCCGCGACGGCCTGCTCGCCGCGGGCGTCGAGCCCGGCACCCCGGTCGCGGTGACCGGCGACGGCACCGGCGAGACGCAGTACACGACGACCTCCACGGTGGACAGCTTCGTCGCCGCGGCGCTCGGCTTCACCGGCCGCGTGGTGCTCTCGGTCGGCGCCGACGTCGCCGAGCGCGACGCGATGAGCTGGTGGGAGAACCGTCCGCTGTACGGCTGGAAGGTGCTCGTGCCGCGCACCAAGGAGCAGGCCGGCGCGATGAGCGCGCGCCTGCGGGCGTACGGCGCGATCCCGTGCGAGGTGCCGACCATCGCGGTCGAGCCGCCGCGCACGCCCGCGCAGATGGAGCGCGCGGTCAAGGGCCTGGTCGACGGCCGGTACGCGTGGGTGGTCTTCACCTCGGTGAACGCCGTCCGCGCGGTCTGGGAGAAGTTCGACGAGCACGGTCTCGACGCCCGCCACTTCGGCGGCGTGAAGATCGCCTGTATCGGCGAGGCCACCGCGGACGCGGTGCGCGCGTTCGGCATCCAGCCCGAGCTGGTGCCCGCGGGCGACCAGTCCAGCGAGGGGCTGCTGGCCGAGTTCTCGCCGCACGACGAGATCCTCGACCCGGTCGGCCGGGTGCTGCTGCCCCGCGCCGACATCGCGACCGAGACCCTCGCGGCCGGGCTCATCGAGCGCGGCTGGGAGGTCGACGACGTGACCGCGTACCGGACCGTCCGGGCGGCCCCGCCGCCGGCCGAGATCCGCGACGCGATCAAGTCGGGTGGCTTCGACGCGGTGCTGTTCACCTCGTCCTCGACCGTCCGCAACCTGGTCGGCATCGCCGGCAAGCCGCACGCCCGCACGGTCGTCGCGGTGATCGGCCCGAAGACCGCCGAGACCGCCACCGAGTTCGGTCTGCGCGTCGACGTCCAGCCCCAGCACGCCTCGGTGCCGGATCTGGTCGAGGCGCTCGCGTCGTACGCGGTGGAGCTGCGCGAGAAGCTGGCCGCGATGCCGGCCAAGCAGCGCCGCGGCTCGAAGGTCCAGGGACCCACAGCCCTTCGCTTCCGCTGAGGATCGACATGTCCTACCCCGACGTCCGCCCGCGCCGCCTGCGGCGCACCCCGGCCCTCCGCCGCCTGGTGGAGGAGACCCGGATCTCGCCCGCCGAGCTCGTGCTGCCCCTCTTCCTGAAGGAGGGGCTCACCGAGCCGCGCCCGATCAGCTCGCTGCCCGGCGTGGTGCAGCACTCGCGGGAGTCGCTGCGCAAGGCCGCGCACGAGGCGGTGGCGGCGGGCGTCGGCGGCCTGATGCTGTTCGGCGTGCCGGCCAACGAGCACAAGGACGAAACCGGCTCGGCGGGGCTCGACCCGGACGGCATCCTCAACGTGGGCATCCGGGACCTGATCTCCGAGGTCGGCGACTCCACGGTCGTGATGGGCGACCTCTGCCTGGACGAATTCACCTCCCACGGCCACTGCGGCGTGCTCGCGCCGGACGGCTCGGTGGACAACGACGCGACGCTGAAGATCTACGCGGAGATGGCCGTCGCGCAGGCCGAGGCCGGGGTGCACATGGTCGGGCCGTCCGGGATGATGGACGGCCAGGTCGGCGTGGTCCGGAAGGCTCTGGACAAGGCCGGGTACCAGGACGTCTCGATCCTGGCGTACTCGGCGAAGTACGCGGGCTCGTTCTACGGCCCGTTCCGCGAGGCCGTCGAGTCGACGCTCAAGGGCGACCGCCGGCAGTACCAGCAGGACCCGCCGAACCTGCGCGAAGCCCTGCGCGAGGTGGACCTGGACGTGGCCGAGGGCGCGGACATCGTGATGGTGAAGCCGGCCCTGGCGTACCTCGACGTCATCGCCGCGATCCGCGACCGCGTCACCGTGCCGGTGGCGGCCTACCAGGTCTCCGGCGAGTACGCGATGGTCGAGGCCGCGGCCGCGAACGGCTGGATCGACCGGGAGCGCATGATCCTCGAGACGCTCACCTCGATCAAGCGGGCGGGCGCCCAGATCACGCTGACCTACTGGGCCGCCGAGGTCGCGCAGCTGCTGCGCTAGTCGTCGTCGTTGGCGATCGTGCCGGTCGCGGTGCTGTTCACCAGCCGCAGATCGGGGGAGAGCGGCGCGACCGTCAACGTGAGCTTCTCGTCGGGTTCGTGGGCGTTGTCGCCGCGCACTCGCACGGCGAAGGACGCGGTGGTCATGCCGGGTGCGATGGTCTCGCAGGCCAGGTACGGGTCGAAGTCGCTCAGCAGTTCGGCGGTGCCCGGGACGGCGGCCGCGCAGAGCGTCAGTTCCCGGCTCAGCGGGCGGCTCACCGCGACCGGGAAGACCAGGCTGCCGCCGGCTGCGTCGCCCTCGGCCGCGGTGGCGTCACCCACCCTGATCGCGGGCTGTGACTGGAAGCGGGCCACCTGCGGGTCGTGATCGCTGATCGCGCCCGGCCGGTCGGCGTTGACGTGGGCGGACGCCGTCGCGATGAGGTCGGCGTGCAGCGGCTCGTTCGCGAACAGGTTGTCCAACGTCTCAGCCTGGCCGTCGGAGACGTCCGAGTAGGCGGCCTCCGGCGCGTCCGTCACCAGGTCTTCCCAGAGGTTGTGCAGGCCGGCCCGGTACAGCGGGCCGAGCTGGTCGCCCGGCCGTGCCGGGACCGGGTCGTCGGGCCGCGGGAACGCGTTCAGGTCACCGCCGTAGAACACCCGGGCGCCGGGATGGGCCGCCTCGATGGCGGAGACGATCGCCGCGCCGTACGTGGCCTGTTCCCGCCGCTGACCGACCCGGCTGTCCGGTCCGGGCGAGAAGTCGTTGGTGATCGCCCACAGCGGGAAGTGCTCGGCCTGACCCGGCTTGGCCTTCACGTCGAAGAGGGCCACCTGAGGCGCGCGGGGGTAGACGTCCGGGCCGTCCACGCCAGTCGACCGGTCGACATCCTCGGGCAGGGACGCGTTGAACGCCTTCGGGTTCGAGACCTCGGTGTTGGCCGGCCGTCCGGGTGCCCGGTACGTGATCCGGGGGGACGCGCCGAGGATCGGGTCGCTCGCGGACGGGTGGGCCAGGGAGAGGCGGTCGGTGCGGTACAGGAAGCCGGACGCGATGCCACGATTGTCGGCGCCGGTCGGGTCGGAGGCCACGGCGTACGGGGAACCGCCTTTTGCCTTGATCGTCAGCGTGAGCTTCTCCAGTGCGTCGGGTCGGCCGTCGCCCCTCGCGCAGGTGAGGCGGCCGCCGTCGATCGAGCAGACGTCCTGCTCCGCGGCTCCCTGGAGCAGGACGAGGTCGGGCTCGTGCAGGTCGGCGATGATCTGGCCGGCGAGTTCGCCCAGCTTCTGGCCGTCGCTGCGGTCGTCGCGCACGCCGTACCGGCTCCCGAGGTTGAACGTCGCCACGCTGACCTCGCGGTTGCGGTCGGCCGGCCGCGGCGGGTGGTTGCGCGACGGGTCGGCGCCGCGGGCGAAGGAGGCGCCGGTGACCTGGACGCCGTACCTGCCGGAAGCGGAGGAGACGCCGCCGACCGCGTCGGCGGCGAGCGTGTCGAAGGTGCGCGCCGAGGGCAGCAGCGCGTGGCTGTCGCCCGTCGCGGCCCGCACACCCATCGGCCCGATCATGATGCGGTTGCCGTTGCCGTTGTCGCGCAGGCCGAACGCGTCGTCGAGCGGATGGGCGTCGCGGAACACCCGGCGTGCGTACGGGTCGTCGCGTCTCATCAGCGGGTCGTCGCGGTCGATCGCCCAGATCTCCCCGTCGTTCCCGGTGCCCTCGACGACGCCGGCGCCGGCCCGGACCCGCAGTTGCATGCCCTCGTGCCGTTCCCAGAAGGCCGCTGCGGCACCGGCCTGCGCGGGCGGTCGCGCGTCGTCGACGGTGATGTCGTCGACGCCGGTGTCGAGGGTGGCGACCCATCGCGCGTCGGTCAGCTGCGTCTCGCCGGCGTATTCGCCGACCCGGGCGTCGACGACGATCTCGTCGCCGGGCCTCGGGGCGTAGCCGCCGGTCAGCCTGCTCGACCCACCCATGTGGACGAAGACGCCGTCGGACGTGGCCGGGTTCTGATCGTCGGTGCCGTTGCGGCTCTGGAAGAAGAAGCCGTGCCGGCCGTCGCCGTCGAGCGTCAGCTGGGTGACCACGCCCCGCACCTGCTGCCTGGTGGCGGTGGCCGGGTTGCCGTCGGCCCGCACCGCGCCGATGGTGGCCGGGTTCGTCGTCGTGCTGCCGTTGGTCTTCGCGTGGGCCGCGCCCGGCACGAGAACCGCCGCCACCACGGCCAGGGCAGCGATTGCCTTTCGCATGGTGGCCTCCACGGCGGACTGAACGGGCAGCACGTAAGCCGACTGTAGAGGTTTACCTCAGTGGATGTGTTCCAAGGTCTGCACCAGCTGGGCCACGTCCGCGCCGTATTCGTACCAGTCGCGGTCCGCCTCGTAGCCGAGCTCGGCGTTGACCTTGAGCATGGACTCGTTGTGCTGCGCGTTCCAGGTCTGCACCTCGCGCAGCCCCGGCTCGGC